>JBBSES010000612.1:0-3023 GCA_038239465.1 Gemmatales bacterium | reverse complement strand
TCACGCCAAGCCCTCTTTCTTTCGGGTTGTCTTACACCACTTGAGATATCGCCAGGCGACGCAACCAAGGTGTGACACCGATGACCGAACCGAGCGCGGCGCGCGCCCCGGAAACCCTCCTGGGCCTGGCGTATCGTCCCGACGGCAGCCTCCTGGCGGGGGCCAGGCTCGACGGCACTCTCGACGTTTGGCCGGCACGGGGGACCAGCCCGGTACGGGGGGTGAAGGCCCACGAGCAATGGGCGACGGCGGTGGCCTTTCACCCGCGCGGGCACATGCTCGCGTCGTGCAGCTACGACTGCACCGTGAAGCTATGGGACTTGGCGACCGGCCGATCGATCCGCGTCCTCGAAGGCCATGACGTCGGCGTCACGGGCGTTGCCTTCAGTTCCGGCGGCGGCCAATTGGCCTCCTCGGGTTGGGACGGCACCGTTCGCCTATGGGACGTCGATGACGGCCACGAACTCCGTTCGATGCGCGGTCCGGGAAAAGGCTTCCTCGACGTGACTTTTTCGCCCAGCGGCTTACTGCTGGCCACCGCCGGGCAAGACGGCATGGTCCGCGTCTGGATCGCCGAGACGGGCGAGCCATACGCCGGGTATCCCGCGCACCAGGGGGTTGTCTACCGCATCGCCTATGCGCCGGATGGCCGGCATATCGTTTCCGCCGGCGCCGATGGCATGGTTCGCGTCTGGGACACGGCCGCGAAAGGCGAGACCCTCACGTTGGCGGGACACGCCCGAACGGTCTTCGCGGTCGCCTTTCATCCGTCGGAACCGTGGCTGGCATCCGCGGGCGCCGACGGCACCGTGCGAGTCTGGGACCTCTCGACGGCCCAGACGATCCGGGTGTTTACGGGCCGGGGCGGCATCGTCCATGCGCTGGCGTTTCATCCCGACGGGCGAAGCCTGGCTTCCGGCGGCCGCGACGGCCTCGTCAACCACTGGCAACTGGCGGCAGACGAGGTTGCCGCGCGCACGAACGACACGCCTCGGCCGCGGCGCGAACGGACGGCCCGCGCGGAACCCGTCCTGGCCGCCGCCGCGCCGCTGACGATGGACGAAACCATCGTCAAGCCCGCCGGATGGCAGACGGGCCTGCGCATCCGCCTCGCGCCCGAGCCAGCGCTGCCCGTTCTCCCGGACGATTCCGCGAACGAAACTCTGCCGCCGCCCGCCTTGCCGACGATCCGCATTCCCCGGGAGACCGACCCGACGCTCGTCGGTTACGACATGTTGGAGGTACTCGGCCGCGGCGGCATGGGTGTGGTCTATAAAGCGCGGCAGCGCGGCCTCAATCGCCTCGTGGCCTTAAAAATGATCCTCAGCGGCAGCCACGCTAGCCCGGCTGACCGGGCGCGCTTCCGCGCCGAGGCCGAGGCCGTCGCCCGCCTAGAACACGCCAATATCGTCCGCATCTACGAAGTAGGCGAGCAAGCCGGCCGGCCCTTCTTCTCGCTGGAACTCATCGAAGGCGGCAGTTTGCAGCAAAAGCTCGTCGATCAACTCCTGCCCCTGCGCGACGCGGCCCTCCTCATGCGCCGACTCGCGGAGGCGGTCCACTACGCCCACTCGCGCGGCGTCGTCCACCGCGATTTGAAGCCGGCCAACATCTTGCTTACCCCGGCCGGACAGCCGAAGATCACCGACTTCGGCCTGGCCAAATGCCTGGAAGGCGACGCTCAGCACACGACCACCGGGGCCGTCGTCGGCACGCCGGCCTACATGGCCCCGGAGCAGGCGGAGGGGCGCAACGCCGACGTCGGCCCCGCCGCCGACATCTATTCCCTCGGCGCCATTTGCTACGATCTGCTCACGGGCCGCCCGCCGTTCCGCGGCGAGACCGCCATGCAGACGCTGCGGATAGCCCTGACCGAAGAGCCGGTGCCTCCCCTCCAGCTGCGGGCCAAGCTGCCGCTCGATTTGCAAACCATTTGCTTGAAGTGCCTGGAGAAAGACCCGGCCAAGCGCTATGCCACTGCCCAGCACCTCGCCGACGACCTGCGCCGCTACCTCGATGGCGAGCCGATCCTCGCCCGCGCCATCAGCCGTCCCGAACGAGCCTGGCGCTGGTGCCGCCGCAATCCGCTGGTGGCCGGCATCCTGCTCGCCTTGACGCTTGGCCCCGCCATCGGACTGTGGCATCTATCGGTACTGTCCGCTTCGCTCGTGCGCTCCACCGCCCTGGAAAGCGCCGCCCAGCAGTCCGACATGCTCGAAGGCATCAACTCCTTTTACAGTTCGCGCGTCGTCGATCGCGTCAGGGCGCACGGCATCGAGGTGGCGCACGATTACGCCGACCCGAAGAAGAAAGGCGCCATCCCGCTGCCGGCGACGTTGACCATCGAACTGGGCCAGTTCATCACCAGCCAGAGCGAGACCGGCATTCAGGTACGGCTCTACAGCGATTTGCCCTTCAAGTCGCGCAAGGACGGCGGCCCGCGCGACGACTTCGAGCAGGACGCCCTGGACCGCCTGCGCGCCGATCCGAAGACGCCGGTCTATCGCTTCGAGGAGTTCCAGGGGAAACCGACGCTGCGTTACGCCACGGCACGGGTGATGCGCGAAACATGCGTGAAGTGCCACAACACGCACCCGGAGAGTCCGCGCACCGACTGGACGGTGGGCGAGATGCGCGGCGTGGTGGAGATCATTCGGCCGCTGGAGCGCGACGAGGCCAAGACGCGCCAGGGATTGCAGGGCACGTTCCTGCTGGTCGGCGGCGTGGCGTTCGGCTTGCTGGGGCTATCGAGCGTGGGGCTTCTCGCGAGCCACTGGCAGCGGCGCCGGCAACCGGCGAACGAGCCGGCGGCTTCGTGAGAATGGTGGACGGTGGACGGTGGACGGTGGACGGAAAATACAGTTTGCAGTGGCATAATGAAGCAGTGAGCATTGGCAACGATTAACCGCCGCCTGCGAATGGTGTTTTCCGTCCACCCTCTCCCAGGAACCCCGTTCATGTCCATCCGCGGCTTGCAGACGCGCTTCCTTTTGGCCGGCGCCGTGTTGGTGCTGGTGACGATC
>JBBSES010000611.1:0-3031 GCA_038239465.1 Gemmatales bacterium | reverse complement strand
TCCCGGAGGAGGTGATCCGCAAGGCATTGGCCCGCTACCGTCACGCCGAGGAATGGGCCTGGGTGCAGGAAGAATCGCAAAACATGGGCGCCTGGTCGTTCATGGAGCCGCGACTGCGGAGTATGGGTCGGCCGGTCGAATACGTCGGCCGCGACGCCAGCGCTAGCCCCGCCACCGGATCGCTCAAGGTCCACCATCGGGAACAGAAGGAATTGGTGGAAGCGGCTTTGGTTGGGCCTATACCGCATGTGGTCCGCGCGGCGCCATTGCCGCGGCCGAAGCCGTTGGAGAATGGGTCGGAGGTGAGGACGCCGGCCGCGACGGGGGCGAATCGCTAAACCCGACTTTGTTTAGCCGCGACCCGATAGGGGAGCGCGGCCCATAACCAGCAAGGTGCTTCAACCATGACCCAGTCGCCCACCGCTACTGGATTGTTTCTGTGCGAACAGGTAATTGTCGAAGAACGGACGCGCAACGTCACGCTAGTCAATTGCTTTTCCCGCCGTGAAGTGGAGACATTTCCAACGGAACCGTTGTCTTTCGTCGCGTTCGCTCTGCTGTCGGATGGCATCGGTATCATTACGTTCGAAGTGGTTATCAACCGACTCGATAATCTTGACGAGATTTATCGGGCCGGCGTAACTTATCACTTCGCCAATCGCCTACAAACCTTTCGCTTTCTCTTGCGAGTCCGCGATTTTTCCTTCCCCGATCCGGGATTTTACGAATTATGCGTCCTTTCTGGGAGTGATACACTGGCGAGCAGAAAACTGCTCATCGTTACAAAGGAGAATTTGCCATGAACGACAACCTACCGCCCATCAACGACTCAGGCTTCGATAGCCTCGATTGCGTGGATGTCGTCGTAACCCTTCCGGGCGATACCACCGTCCGACCCGTTCGACCCGCCCTTCGCGCCTACCTGTTGGCCGAGCGCGAAAAGCTGATTCGCTATGGAGTGATACCCGCGCCGCCATCCGAACCGGACGGAGCGGACGGCCCAACCGACGGTCGCTAGAAAGGCCGTAACGCAAACCCCGCTCGACCGCATCGAGGACCATGTATGCCCGTTGACATCGTCGTGCCTTCCGTCGGCGAATCGATCTCCGAAGGCACCCTCTCGCGCTGGCTCAAAAAAGACGGCGACAGCGTCCGCGTGCAGGAGCCGCTCTTCGAACTGGAGACGGAAAAGGCGACCACGGAAGTGACCGCCCAGACGACTGGAACGGTACGCATCGCCGTAGCCGAAGGCCAAACCGTGCGCATCGGCGCCGTGGTCGGGCATATTGAGGAAGGGGCCGTCGCTGCCCTCGAGAAGCAGCCGGCCGTCGCGCCGCCACCGCCGTCGCCCCCGGTGCCGGTGAAAGCCACCGTTAAGGAAGAGGTGTCGCTCTCTCCGGCCGCGCGCCGCCTGGCCGAGGAAAAGCAGGTGATCGTCGCCGGATTGGTCGGTAGCGGCCGCGATGGCCGGGTCATCAAGGAAGACGTGCAGGCCGTCGTGGATCGAGAGAAAACGCCCGCGCCTGCCCCGGCCCCTGATCCGGTTCCGGTGGCGCCTGTCGTCAAACCGTTGACCGCGCACGGCGCCGAAACCCGGCAGAAGATGTCGAGCATTCGTCAGCGCATCGCCGGCCGGTTGCTCGAATCGCAGCAGACGACGGCCACGCTGACCACGTTCAATGAAGCCGACATGACCGCCGTCTCCGAATTGCGAACCCGCTATAAGGACCGCTTCAAGGAAAAGCACGGCGTCGGCCTCGGCTTCATGTCGTTCTTCGTCAAGGCCGTCGTCGAGGGATTGAAAGCCTATCCCATCGTCCATGCACGGATCGACGGCGGCGATATCGTTACGCCCGGCGCCTATCACATCGGCGTCGCCGTCAGCACCGAACGTGGCCTCATGGTCCCCGTTGTCCGCGATGTGGACGAACTGAGTTTCGCGCAAGTGGAAAAGGGCATTGCCGCCCTGGCCGTGAAGGCCCGCGACGGCAAGATCGGCGTCACCGATTTGCAGGGCGGCAGCTTCACCATCACCAACGGCGGCGTCTTCGGCTCCATGCTCTCGACGCCCATCTTGAACCCGCCGCAGAGCGCCATCCTCGGCTTGCACGCCATTCAGAAGCGGCCCATCGCCATCAACGATCAAGCCGTCGTCCGGCCAATGATGTACCTGGCCCTGTCCTACGATCACCGCGTCATCGACGGCCGCGAAGCCGTGCTGTTCCTGGTTCGCGTCAAAGAGTGCATCGAGAGTCCCGAGCGGATGCTCCTGGAGATCTAATGGCGGAGCCTTACGATTTGCTCGTGATCGGCGCCGGCCCCGGCGGCTACTTCGCCGCCATCCGCGCCGCCCAACTCGGCCTGAAAACCGCCGTCGTCGAACGCTCGCCCACGTTGGGCGGCACCTGCCTCAACGTCGGCTGCATCCCCAGCAAGGCGCTGCTCGATTCCAGCGAGCTATTCAACCTGGCAACGAAACAGTTCGCGCGGCACGGCATCCAGCTGCAAGGCGTCGGCCTCGATTTGCCGACGATGATGAAGCGCAAGGACGGCGTCGTCAAAAGCCTGACCGACGGCGTCGCATATCTTTTCAAGAAGAACAAGATCGACCGCATCCAAGGGAGCGCGCGGCTTGGCGGCTCGGGCAAGGTGCTGGTCGAAGCCGATGGCGCCGTGAAGGAAGTCCACGCCAAGGCTATCGTGCTGGCCACCGGCAGCGAGCCGGCCGGCCTGCCGGCGCTGCCGTTCGACGGCAAACATATCGTGTCCTCGACGGAAGCCCTCGCTTTCGAGACGGTGCCTGAACACCTGATCGTCATCGGCGCCGGCTACATCGGCGTCGAACTCGGCTCCGTCTGGGCGCGCCTCGGGGCGCGCGTCACCGTCGTCGAATTCCTGCCGCGCGTCCTGGCTAGCGCCGACACGGAAATCGCCGGCCTCGTGCAAAAGTCGCTGACACGTCAGGGGCTAACCTTTCACCTGGAGACGAAAGTGACGGGGGCGACGACGGAAGGCGGCAAGGTCGTCGTCC
>JBBSES010000610.1:0-3044 GCA_038239465.1 Gemmatales bacterium | reverse complement strand
CTTGGTTACCGGGGTGCCACCACGCAAACACTTAAAATTAAAGGATTTATGGATGCCAGCTAGTGGCAATATCGCGGTTTTTCCAGCTGTCCGTACGAAATCGTCATGAAAACAGGCACCTGGACACGGTAACCACGTACGGTTGAGATCAGCGCTCAGGAGAACGCCTTGGTGATACGGCCCGTCAAGAAACCGCGCGCCGATTGGGCGACCGCCTTCCAACAGATGGCGGCGTGCGGCGACGACGCTCTACTCGACAACGGTTCGCCGAGTTTGTCCGGCTGGGATGAAGGCGAGTGGGAATGGCGATAAACCGCTTCGACGTCTACTTGATCAATCTCGATCCGACGGTCGGTAGCGAGATCGAAAAGACGCGCCCATGTCTCGTCGTATCGCCGGACGAAATGAACCACAATATTCGCACGGCCATCGTCGCGCCGATGACGACCAAGGGACAAGCCTATCCAACGCGAATTCCCTGTCGGTTCAGGGGCTAGGACGGACAGGTGGTACTCGATCAAATCCGAGCCGTGGATCGGTCGCGGTTCATTAAGAAACTAGTGCAGTGTCAAGGCTTGACTTTAGGGTCGCGGGTCTGAATTCTGGCGAATTCAGCTACGGGGGTCGTTGTCTGCGTAGCTGAATTCGCCAGAATTCAGACGAAGTGCGGGACGCCGCTACCCTAAATCGAGGCTTTGACGCAGCACTAGGAAAGCAAGACGGCAAGATGGCGGCGGCCGTACTCGATGTGCTGCAAGAGATGTTCGCGCCGTGAAAGCAGCTTTGCTCGTCCGGCCACCCATTAACTCAATCCATGCTTCTGCAACCGGCTCAACAACGTACTCCGCGCCAACCCCAGCGCCCGCGCCGCTTCCGACTTGTTGCCCGCCGCCGCCGCCAGGGCGCGTACCAGGCGTTCGCGTTCGCGCTGGTCGCGTTCGGCGCGGGTGTTCTTACGCGAGGGTATCGTCTCCTTGCCGTGCGGCGCCGGGAACTCGTCGGCGGTCTCGTCGATAGCCGTCATTTCCGGCGGCAGTTCCTCTAGGGTGATGCAGTCGCCGTCGGCGATGACGACAGCCCTTTCGATGACGTTTTCCAGCTGGCGAATGTTGCCCGGCCACGGTTGGCTCTTCAGCGCCACCATCGCGTCGTCGTCGATGCGCGTCACCCCCTTGCCGCAGCGCTGGGCGTAGTGCCGCAGGAAGTGCAGGGCTAATTCGGGGACATCCTCGCGGCGTTCGCGCAGCGGCGGCACCGCGATGGTGATGCCGTTGATGCGGTAGAACAGGTCTTCGCGGAAGCGGCCCTGGCGGATCAGCGCTTCGAGATTTTGATTCGTCGCGGCGAGGACGCGGACATCGACCGGCATGGGATCGCCCGAGCCGACGCGCTCGATGGTCTTTTCCTGCAGCACGCGCAGCAGCTTGGTTTGCACTTCGAGGCTGACGTCGCCGATTTCGTCGAGGAAGAGGGTGCCGCCGTGGGCCATCTCAAAACGGCCGACTTTGTCGCGGTGTGCCCCGGTGAACGCCCCTTTGACGTGGCCAAACAGTTCGCTTTCGAGCAAGCCCGGCGACAGGGCGGCGCAGTGGACCTTGACGAACGCCTTGCCGGCGCGCGGACTTTGCTCGTGCAGCGCGCGAGCCAGCAGTTCCTTGCCGGTGCCGCTCTCGCCGAGCAGCAGGACGGCCGACGGGCTGAGGGCTACCTTGCGCACCAGTTGCAGCACCTGGCGGATGGCCACGCTGGTGCCGACGATGCCGTCGGCGGGCCACGGTTCCGTATCCGTCGCGGCCGGCTCCTTGGCGGGCCCTCGGCTGACAGCGTGTTGCTCGCGGGCACCGATTTGTAGCTGGCTCTGCAAGGTCAAGATGCGCCGCTGTTGCTCGCCGATCTTCTCGACCTTGGCGTGCAGGTCGCGGTTCAGGTCGTCGATGGTCCGGTGCCTCTCGGCGTTCTGCAACGCGAGAGCCGTGATCTGGGCGAAGGCGGCGAGCAAAGCGAGGTCGTCGGGGCGATACGGCCCGGAGTCCTTCGGCCCGAGGACGAGCAGGGCCAGGACTTGGCCTTCGTGCGTCAGCGCCTGCGCCACCTCGCCGCCGAGGAAACGCAACTGTCCTTGCGCGGGATCGCTGATGCCCCACGGCGCCGAGCGTGCGGTTAAAACGGGGCGTATTTGCAGAGCATCGACCAGCGGGCAGCCGGACGCCAGTTCGGTCAGCGGCGGCGGCGGGCCGAGCAGGTCGGCCAATCGATAGAGCGGCGGTTGTCCCTCGCGTAAATAGACTGCTCCCTGGGCGACGCCGAGCAATTCCGCCGAGGCTTGCAAGAGGCGCTGGGCCAGCCCCGCCGGATCGACCATTTGCTCTAGCGTCTGGCCCATGCGCTGCAAGGTTTGATCGAGGTGGACCTTCTCGCGGCGATAACGGCGGTCGAGCGCCTTCTTGAAGCGATCGCGGGCCACGTCGCGCACGACGGTGAGAACCAGCGCCGTCGTGCTGATGGCCAGGGCGATGCCCAGCGACGGGCCGGGCATCACCTGCGTGCCGACGAGCAACATGCCGAGGAAGACGACCGCGTAATAAACGAGGCCGGCCACGCAGCTGGTGAGGAAGTAGACCATGCCGGAGCCGATGACCTGGTCCAGCTGCATGAGGCGATAGCGCGTGATACTGATGGCGAAAGCGGCGGTGAAGCAGGCGGATGCCGCGAACATGGGCCAGGTGGCGGCGCCGCTGCCGAAATCGTCCGGGGCGAAGGCGGCCAGGTAGAGCGAGTAGCCGATGGGGGCGAGCGCCGCGAGGGAGCCGAACAGAATCCATTTCACTTGATTGCGTTCGGTCGTGTCACGCGCGGTTCGGTAACTGTGTATCAGGCAGACGACGCAGCCGATGTACCACAGCCCGGCCACGCCCAGGTAAACGAAGATGCGCAGCAACAAGTCTTCGAGCGCTCGCTTGACATCCTCTGGATCGTGCTGGCTGTGGAAGAGAATCCGCGCCCGGAAGTAGCCCAACAGCAACGCTAGCAGGAAGAGGCTGGGG
>JBBSES010000609.1:0-3045 GCA_038239465.1 Gemmatales bacterium | reverse complement strand
TGGTGAGGACGACGGCGGGAGCGCGATAGTACGTTTCACCCCGCGCCAGAACCCCTGTAATCTTCAAGCCCCCGTCTTCCGCTCCGCGTTCCGCGTTCCGCGTTCCGCGCTCCAGGAGAAGTCCTTCGACGATCTCCTGCCGCAGGGTGAGGTTCTCCTGCGCCTCGACGCGGTGCTTCATGGTGAACTGGTAGAGCTTCTTGTCGGCCTGGGCGCGCGGCGAGTGCATGGCCGGGCCTTTGGTGCGATTGAGCAGGCGAAACTGAATGGCGCTGGCGTCGATGACTTGCCCCATGGCGCCGCCGAGCGCGTCGATCTCGCGGACGATCTGCCCCTTGGCGACACCGCCGATGGCCGGGTTGCAGCTCATTTGCGCGACGCTGTCGGCGTTCATGGTGAGGAGGATGGTGCGCATGCCGAGACGCGCCGCCGCGAGGGCGGCCTCGACGCCGGCATGGCCGGCGCCGACGACGATAACGTCGTAGTGAAAGGTAAGCGGAGTCATGCAGCCATCATAAAGAACGCGGCGATGGTCCGCGATGGGTGAATGGGCGCGAAACGGCGAGCCTGGTGGATATCGGAAAAAAGAGCGGCCCCGAAGGATTCGCGCGACCTGCGACCATAGTTCGGTGAAATGATTCTCCGCGTTCAGGACCGCCTCATGGAGCCGGACGCGGGGGGAGACAAGCAACTGGCCATCGTCGCTCGGGATTACGGCCTTCTCATCGCCCATCCGTCACGACTTCCCACCGGGGCCATTCCTCTCTCCGAGATATGGAAGAACAACGGGCCTGCGAAGCCCGCTCCCCCCGCCGAGAAGAGGTGACGCGCGATCGACCTCGGGCGAGCGTCGAGGCGTCGAGCGTCTCGACGCTCACCTTTGCGTTCCACGCCCCCAATGGTCTGCCCTCAGCGGAAACGTACCCGTTCCGGCTCGTTCTTCCAGGCGAACTGAGCGACGAACTCGGCGGGGGAGTACGTCTTCTGGCCCTCGGCGGTTTGCACCACGAAAACGATATCCTTTTCGACCTCCGCGCCGCCGACGTAGTGGCCCGAGGCGTTGAAGGCGAGCCAATCGTTGGCGGACAGCGCGACGAGTCCGCCGCGCGGGGCGCCGGTGGCCACGTCCCAGAAGCGCACGGTGGCATCGCCGCTTTGGCAGGCGGCCAGGGTGCCGCCATCGGGCGACCAGCGCAAGGCCTCGATGCTGGTGCGGTGCCCTTGCAGCGTGTGCAGCAGCTTGGTCGAGGCGGTGTCGTAGATGAGAATGCGGCCATCGCTGGTCCCGGCGGCGATGGCCTTGGCTTGCGGATGCCAGGCCACGCTGATGGCCGGCTCTTTACGCGCGAACGTGCGCAGGACATGAGCGCCGCCGGGCTGGCGAACGGTCACGAATTGGCCATTGCCGAAGCAGGCCAGGGTGGTGCCGTCGGGACTCCAGGCCAACGGCCCTCCCGAGGCGCCCAGAGTGAAGACGCTTTTGCCCGATTCCATGTCCCAGACGCGCACCATGTTCTTTTCCTCGACGGCGGCCAGGTAACGGCGGTCGGGCGACCACGCCATAGGGCCGAGTACTCCGGCCGTGCTATCGAGAGTGCGCACGATCTGGCCCGTCTCCACATCCTTGACGGTCAAACCTTTCTTGTCGGCAGCGCGCGCGAGCCACTGGGCGTCGTCCGAGAGGAAGCCGGGTTCGATGGTCAGGGATCGTTTGACGTCGTAGGTCTCGGCGGAGCGGACGAGAAGCTTGTAACTGTCTTGGGACGCCAGCGTTTTGCCGTCGTCCAGCCAGCGCACGTTTTTGATCACATGCTTATGGTCGCCCAGAGCGCGATCGAGCTTGCCGGTGTCGGCGCTCCACACGCGGACCAGGGAGTCCCAATGGCCGGTCCCAAGCAGGGTGCCGTCGGGCGACCAGGCCAGGGTATCGGCGCGCGCGAACCGGGGTGAGACGCCTTCCGTCGCGGCCCCGGTGGCCGTATCCCAGGAACGCAGGCCGCCGTGCATGGCGCCGGTGGCGAGTCGCCGACCGTCGGCCGACCAGGTGAGAAAGCGATGGTCGCCTTCTTTGTCCGAGAGGACCTTACGCGCTCCAGAGACCGGATCCCAGATGTAGACTCCCCTGTTAGGAACGGCGACGCCTACGCGCGTGCCGTCGGGCGACCAAGCGAGCGCTTGCGTCTTGCCGACAATGCCGGGAAACTGCTCGAGTACGCGCTCCCCTTCCAGGTCGAGGACCGACAACCCCTTGGCGCCGATGACGACGAGGCGCTTGCCGTCCGGCGCCCAGGCGACGCCGTTGCTGGGGACATCGTGCCAGGCGAGCGTCCGCTTGACGTCTGGCTCCAGGTCCCAAAGGCGAGGGGAACTGCCGCCGAAGGGGACGGAGGCGAAGCTCTTGCCATCCGCGGAAAAGGCGGCTTCGTTGGCGGAATACTTCGGGTCGCTCAGGCTACGCAGCCGTTTGCCGGAAGCGGGTTCCCACTGGATCACCTCGGTGTTAAACGTCTTCCGGCCCGCGAGGCTGAGGATTTTGCCGTCGCTGGACCAGCTGAGAACGACGCCCTGCATGGGGTTCTCAATGGCGGTGAAGCGAAGCGGCCGGACGAGCAATCCGGACGCGGCTTCCCAGATATTGATAACGCCATCGTAGCTGGCGGCGGCCAGGTATTTGCCGTCGGGGGACCAGGCAACAGCCACGATGCCGTGGAGCGACGCCACGAAAGCGGCCGTGAGGCGATCGCCCTCATACAGCCGGACGGTGCCGTCGTTCGCGCCGGTGGCTAGCGTTTTGCCGGTCGGACGGTAGGCGGCTGCGGTGACATGCGCGCGAGGGCTGCGAGTTTCGAGAGTCCAACTCCGCACGCCCTTGAGGAGCGTCGGCCGGGCGGTCAATGCCACGGGACTGAGCGGCGCGCCCTCTGGCGGCGCGGGCAGGTGCGGCTTGACGACGATGGGGTCGAGCCGCTGCGTCGGTCGAAAGGGAAGCGGCTGGGTGGCGGTATTCTCCGTGCCGCGCGTCGCCGTGTGCATGGCAAGGGGTTC
>JBBSES010000608.1:0-3050 GCA_038239465.1 Gemmatales bacterium | reverse complement strand
GGCGTCGTAATTGCCGGTGCCGAGGTAGGCCCAGCAGCCATCGACCACGGCGGCCTTGGCGTGCGTCATGCGCGGACACAGGTAGACGCGAATGCCGGCGGCCAGCAGGCGATTGGCCGTCACGCGATTGGCGTGGCCGACCGCCTCCTCGTAGCCGTCGATGGTCATGACGACGCGCACGTCCACGCCGCGGCGCCGGGCGCGCGCCAGTTTGCATACCAGGCGCGGGTCGCTCAGGTAGCCGTTTTCCAGTACGATATGGTGCTTCGCCTCGTCCACGGCACGATAGAGCGCCGGCCCGATCTCGTGGCACGCCGGCCCCGTGTGGACCAGCCGTGCCCAGGCATTGGGGGGAAGCGGAGGATCGTCGTCCAAGCGCGATCCCGGTTCGCCTTCGTCCCTGGCGCCGCCGTTCTCCTCCCAGGCAGCCTCGAAGCAGGCGCGCAAATCCTCGATCAGAGGGCCGGCGACGGTGAGCGACAAATCGCGTTGGCCGTGGAAGCTCTTGTGCGTCAGGTTGCGGCCGCCGGTCCAGGCCACGCGGCCATCGACCAGGATCAACTTGCGGTGGTCGAAACGACAAAAGGGATCGCGGATGCGCACCACGTCCACGTTCGGCTTCTCGGCCAAGGCGCAGATCACGCGGTTGGCGTCGGCGTCCGCTCCCTGCCGCGGCGGGCTGAAGACGAGGTTGCCGCCGCCATCGACCAGCACGCGGACGCGCGCGCCGGCCGCGGCGCGGGCGCCGATCCACGCGGCCACGGCGGCGCCGACCTTGTCGCTTTCCCACAGGAACATATGCACGTCGATGGTCCGTTCGGCCCCATCGATCAGGCGATGCAAAGTGGCGAGCGCCTCGTCGGGATCGGGATAAAGCTCGATGCAGGCCGTGCGGCAGCGATCATCGGGCGGGCCGTGCAGGGCTTCGTCTAGCACGTCGGGCGGCCCGTCGCGGCGGACAGGACGGATGGGGCCGGGCAGGCCCCACAGGGGCAGCACGCAGCGCTTTTCGATCAAGCCGGCCGCCGCGGCGCGGGCGTGGGCACCGCTTTCGGCGAGCAGGTTATGGCCGCAACGCACCGGATGCGTGGCCAACTCGACGGCGCTATCGGCCGTCAACTGCCGCGCCATGACTAGTGCGGCCGACCAGCGCGGATGCGCCGCATCGACCGACCGGACCCGCGCCGGCGGCACATGGCAACCGCCGCAGACGAACGCCAGGCACGCCAGCGCAAGGCGCCACGGCTCCTTCGAGTGCAATCGCATGAGGGCGCTCTCGGCATCCGGTGCGCGGGGGGTCGTCATCCATGAAGTACCGGACTCATCGACGGCGGCCGGCAACTGACTGCAGCGGGACGCCCTTCGTTCCCCACAAACAGGGCGTCGATCGGCCCGCCGAACCGAGAACGCCGCGTGTAGGAAATGAGCGGAAGTTGCGGCGCGTGCCGTTCGCCCGCAAGCTATGCTTATTGCGACAGACAACGGACCACCGACAATGGACCACCGACCAAATCATGGCTTTTCGTTCGATCGACTCGATCTTGTTAACCCTGGTCCCGGTGCTGACGTTCGTTCTCACCGTCACGCAGCGCCATCTCCAAACCGATTTTTGGCATCACCTGGCGCGGGGGCGAGCCATCGTCGAGCGGGGTGAAATCGTCAACGTCGATTTGTTCACCTTCACCGTGGCGGGACAACCGCTGCGCGATCCCAACTGGCTGACGCAAATTCTCTATCACGGCCTGTTTTCCTCGGGCGGCATGGGGATGGTGCGCCTGGTCGATTCGCTGACGGTGTCTGCGGCGGTCGGCCTGTTGGTCGTGCTGTGCTGGCGTGCCTCCGGCTCGGCGCGCGTGGCCGCCGCGTTGGGCACGGTCGCCCTTTTGGGGCTGTGGCAAGTTCTCATCATTCGGCCGCAGTCGATTTCCTTGCTTCTCTTCGGCCTCTTGTTCCTCGCCCTGGATGCGTCCGACCGGCGCCGCGGCTGGCTGCTCCTGCCGCCTGTGCTGGTCATGCTCTGGACCAATATGCACGGCGGCTTTCCCATCGCCCTGGTGCTGGTCGGCACGTTCTTCCTGGCATCCATACTGGAAGGCATACGCGATCTCGGCTGGGGATTCTGGCGGAGTCGGCGAATCCGCGACCTGGCCTTGTGCCTGGGAGGCTGCTTGGCGGCGACGCTCGTCAGTCCCTATGGCTGGCACATTTATGACTACGTCGGCGTCACCGCGGCCTCGGCGCGGGCGCGCGGCATCGTGGAATGGCTGCCGCCCGACCTGAACGAACTCATCGGCAGGATGTGGGCGTTTTCCCTGGTGGTGACCCTGGTGGCCTGTTCGCTGCCGGGGCGTCGGCCGACCGTCCGCGATCTGTGCCTGCTCGGCTGCTTTCTACCCCTTTCCTGCGCGGCCGTGCGCATGGTCGCCTGGTGGCTGCTCGTCTCTCTGCCGGTGGTGGCGGCCCAGTTGGGCGGCTGCCTGCCGCGCTCCTGGCTCAAGGAAAGCGACGCGGCAAGCGAGTCACCCTGGATCGCCCGCGCCTTCGTGGTCGTCCTCCTGCTGGTGGTCCTGGTCTGCGTGCCCGGCGTCGAGCAGTATCTGCCCATCGAGCCGAAACCGAGCCAACTCTCACGGCCGGAACGCGATCTGGCCGCCATCGCCGAGACGATGCGCGAGCAGCCGACCGAGGGCAAAAACCTCTACAGCCGCTTCGAGTGGGGCGAATTCCTGGCCTGGGATCTGCATCCCGACGGCTATCGCGTCTTCATGGATGGCCGCAATGAACTCATCTCGGACGACCTTTTCGCCGAATACCTGGCCGTCATGAACGCTCGCGCCGACTGGCGGGAAATCCTCGACCGCCACGCCGTCGCCTGGCTCGTCCTCGATCTCGATTACCCGCCGCACCGCGATCAGCTGCTGCCCGCGTTGCAGCGTTCGTCCCAATGGCGGGAAGTTCAGCGGTCGGGAGCGGCCATACTCTATTCGCGCGCGGCGGCGAACGAGGGTCGCGCCGAACCAATGTCGAAACCGTGAAGACTTTCCGTTGGG
>JBBSES010000607.1:0-3058 GCA_038239465.1 Gemmatales bacterium | reverse complement strand
ACGGAGGGCTAACGCCCTCCGCTCGCCTCGCCGTTACCGAATCACCTTCTTCACATCCAGCACCTGCCCCACCGCCAGGCCGTTGCCGAACGTCTTGAAGTCCTTGAACTGCCAGATGACTTTCTTGTCGCGCGTCACCTCGAACAGCTGCGGATTGTCCGGCCCGGCGTGGCAGTTGCCGACGATCAGGTTGCCGCTCGGCAGCAGTTGCAGCGTCGTCACCCAGGCGAGGCGGATGCCGGGCAATTCGTCGTGGCCGATGCTCCAGACGATCTTGCCGTCCTTGTCCACCTCGATGACGCGATTGCCGTTGCCGGTGGCGATAAGCGTCGTTCCCGTGGGCGTGCGGAGGGCGCCGTAGACCGATGTGCCGTGCCCCTCGGGACCGTGGCCGGGTGACGCCGGGCGATTGCCGAGGTCGAGCTTGTAGCTCCACGCCACCTTGCCGCCCTTGTCGTACTCACGGACGGCGCCGTCCCCTTCGTGGCAGACGAGATAATTGCCGGTATCGAGCTTGCGGACCAGGCGCGTGTCGTGGTGCGGCGCCGGCTTCTCGACGGTCAGCGGCACCTCGTGGACAATCTTGCCGTCCTTGTCCACCTCAATGAGACGCCGGTTGCCGCTTTCGGCGATTAGCGTCGAGCCGTCCTCCAATCGTTGAAACGAGTGGACCTCGACGGCCCCCTTGTACCCTTCCTTCGGCTTCGATTCGTACTGCCAGACGATCTTCTTCTCGGGAGTCATCTCCACGGTGGTGGTGGAGGTGGTGGGGAAGAGAATGTTGCCGTTGGGCAGCAGGTGCAAATCGTGTGGCGTGCCGGTGCGCGTGGGCGTTTCCCATTCGACCTCGCTCTTGGCGTTGACGATGGCGACGCGGCCCTTGTCGCCGGCAAGGACGCGATAGGCGGGCTTGTCATCGGCGCGGGCGCCGATCGCGGTGAAAGCGACGAGGAAAGCCGCCGACACAAAACGGAGAGGAATCATGGTGGTCCTTTCGTGCGCGAAACGACAAGCGTGCGTTAGCTCATGATTTCGTGGATCGGTTCGGCGCCTTCGACGCCGACGAGCTTCTGGTCGAGGCCGCTGTAGAAGTAGGTCAAGCGTTCCGGGTCGAGTCCCATTTGCTTGAGGATGGTGGCGTGCAGGTGCTTGACGTGGAACGGCTTCTCGACGGCGGCGGCGCCGAGTTCGTCGGTTTTGCCGACGCTGACGCCACCCTTGATGCCGCCGCCAGCGAGCCACATGGTAAAGCCGTAGGCGTTGTGGTCGCGGCCGGTGCCAGTAGCGTACTCGGCGGTCGGCTGCCGGCCAAACTCCCCGCCCCAGACGACCAGCGTGCTATCCAGAAGGCCGCGGCGCTTCAAATCTTGCAGCAAGGCGGCGATCGGCTTGTCGGTCTCCCCGGCGTGGGCTTCGTGGTTCTTGACCAGGTCGCCGTGAGCGTCCCAGTTGCCGTCGTTGTGGTTGCCGCCGCTGTAAATCTGCACGAAGCGGACGCCGCGCTCCACGAGCCGCCGGGCGAGCAGGCACTGACGGCCGAAGACCTCCGTCTTCTTTTCGGTGAGGCCATAGGCTTCGTGCGTCTTCTGGTTTTCCTTGGTCAGATCGACGGCGTCGGGGGCATGGCTCTGCATCTTGTAGGCGAGTTCGTAGCTGGCGATACGTGAGGCGAGGGCCGGATTGTCGCCGCGTTCCGCCTTGTGGTCGTCGTTGAAGGCGCGCAGGCTGTCGAGCAGGTCGCGCTGGGCGCCTTCGCTCAGGCCTTGCGGCCGATTGAGGTCGAGGATGGGAGTACCGGAGGAGCGAACGATGGTCCCCTCATAGTGGGCCGGCATGTAGCCGCTGGACCAGTTCTTTGCGCCGGAGATGGGACCGCCGCGCGGGTCGAGCATGACGACGAAGCCGGGCAGGTTCTCGTTGACGCTGCCGAGGCCGTAGTTGGCCCAGGAGCCGAGGCAGGGGCTGCCGCTGAGGATTTTTCCGGTGTTCATCTGCAGCATGGCCGAGCCGTGGATGGGCGAATCGGCCGTCATGGAGTGCAAAAAGGCGATGTCGTCCACGCAGGTGGCGAGATGCGGAAACAGGTCGCTGACGTATTTGCCGCACTGGCCGTACTGCTTGAAATTCCAGCGCGGCTCGACGATGCGGCCCTGGTTTTTGCGGCCGCCGCGGCCGAAGGTCTTGACATCGACGGTCTGATTGTCGCGGCCCTTCATGGCCGGCTTGTACTCGAAGGTATCGATCTGGCTGGGGCCGCCGTACATGTAGAGGAAGATGACGCTCTTGGCCTTGCCCTCGAAGTGCGGACTCTTCGGCGCCAGCGGGTTGGCGAACTTGGAGGCGCCGTCGGCGGCGACCGCTTGCTGGGCGAAGAAGTCGGGGCCGAGCAAGCCGGACAGGGCCAGGCCGGTGAAGCCGGCGCCGGTTTGCCAGAGGAACTCGCGGCGAGTGCGGTGGCAGAAGTTGGGAGGAGACATATGTAAGGCTCCGTTTGGTTTGAGTCGCTCAACCCCACCCCCGCCCCCTCCGCTAAAGGGGAGGGGAGAAAGATGGGCATTGGTTCGCTACGGCTGCTCACTCTCGACGGTTGGTGATTGTGTCAGTTGTTGGCGGCGTTCAAGTACGCGGCGTAATACATTGGAAAGGTTATTATTCACGTCCGGGTTACTTACCCGTAGCACACTGAGGTTCCGCCTCGCTAAAACGAGGCTGCGTTCCGCGTCGTATTCCTCGCGCCCTTCATGCATTTGACCGTCAACCTCGATGACCAAGCCGGCGGAATGGCAGTAGAAATCGACGATGAATCCGTCAATGACTTGTTGACGCCGAGACTTGAATGCGCTCAACTTTTGGCCGCGCAAGTGATGCCATAAAATCTTCTCCGCCGCGGTCATTTCCTTTCGTAATTCTTTCGAGCGAGCGACCTTCGCATCCTCGACGCGCTGGCCTGCCAAAATGTGTCGCGACTTCATCGCAATCTCCCATCTACCGAAAACCCCACCCCCGGCCCCCCCCCCAAAAGGGGGGGGGGGTAAAACAATTCGGCCCACCCCCCTTT
>JBBSES010000606.1:0-3069 GCA_038239465.1 Gemmatales bacterium | reverse complement strand
TATCGGTCTGGGGGCGGGCCTCCAGGCGTGGGCCGGCTCCTGGCTGGTGCGCCGCGTCGCCGGCTTCCCCACGCCTCTGCTGCGCAACGTCGATATCTGGTCGTTTCTCCTGATCGTCGGGCCGGTGCAGTCCCTGGTGAACGCGACCTGGAGCGTGACCTGGATGTCGCTGCTCGGCGTCAATCCCTGGTCGAACTTCGCCGGCAATTGGTTTATCTGGTGGATCGGCGACGCGCTGGGGGCCGTGCCGGCAATCCTCTTGATCCTCAATTTCTGGGGAGCGCCACGCGCCGTGTGGCGGCCGCGGTTGGCCTCGGTCGGCATGCCGATGGCGATGCTCCTGGCCGCCGTCGTGGCCCTGTTCGCCACGACGCGGGCCTGGGAACGCCGCTGGATCGAGCGCGACCTCGAAGGGTTCGGCCGGGCGGCGGCCGCCTCGGTACAGGCCTGGTATCGCAACGCCTGCGTGGGATTGGCGACCTGGCGGGAAACGCTTCAACAGAGGCCGGACGCGATGCGCGACACCCTGGATGAAGCCGCGGCCCGCCTGCTCGATTACCACGACACCAGCCGCTGCGTCGCCCTTTTGACGATCGTGCCCGGCGACGAGCGACGGAGGGTAGAGGCACCGGGCGAGAACCCGTTCGTCATCCGCGAACGATCCGACGACGGCAGCTGGAATCCGGCGCCCGAGCGCGAATCGTACCTTTGCCTCACCTAGTGCTCGCCGCGCGCCGGGCCGGGCGTGCCCCTGGGAGCCAACGTCGGCGCCTTGCCGGGATGGGCCGCCGCCCTGGAGCGAGCCGCCGCCGATAACGAACCCGTTCCCGTGCCGTTTTTGCCTCTGTGCGGCGATGCCCAGGCGACGGATACCCTGCTGGTGGCCGCCCCCCTTTACCGCCCGCGCCAGCCGATCAAAACCGCCGAGGAGCGACGCGCGGCCCTGCGCGGTTACGCGCTCGCCGCCTTTAACATGCACGTCGTCGTCGGCAAGGGCCTGGTCCGCCAACGCAGCCTGGGGATTGGGCACCGCTGGTCAACCGGGGCCGCTCCGATCGAGGACGCCATCCATTGGCAAACGGATGGCCTGCACATCGCCTTGCCGGTGACGCTCGGCGGCCAAACGTGCCGACTCGCCCTGCACGCCGATGCTAGCTTCCTATCCGTCCGCCAAACCGCCATCGTCTGGTTGGTGCTGGGCCTCGGCTTCGGCGTCACGGCCCTGATGGCGGGCACCCTGCTCATGGCTACCGGCCGCACGCTACTGGTTCAAGAAGAAGTCCGCCAGCGCACCGCCGACTTGACCCGCGAGGTCCACGAGCGCCGCCGCGCCGAGGATTCCCTGACGCTGAGCGAGGAACGCTTCCGGGCGCTCATCGACAAATCGTCCGACGTCATCACCGTCTTCGACGAGCAGGGCCGCGTGACCTTCGTCAGTCCGTCGGTGACGCAAGCGTTGGACTTCGCCCCCGAAGACCTGGTGGGCAAGTCGGGCTTCGATTTCCTCCACCCCGACGACCGCGAGCGCGTGGCCCGCGATTTTCAGGCGATGCTCGACGGCGAGAGCAAGATGCCGCCGCTCCGCTATCGCCTGCGCCACCGCGATGGCTCCTGGCGTACCTTCGAGTCGGTGGGCAGAAATCTATTGAACGTGCCGGCGGTCGGCGGCGTCGTCAGCAACGGCCGCGACGTGACCGAACGGCAGCAGGCCGAGCAACAGTTGGCCGCCAGTGAGGAACGCTTCCGCCAGCTGGCCGACAGCATCGACGAGGTCTTCTGGGTCATGGACTGGAAGACGCGCCGCGTCCTCTACGTCAGTCCGGCCTACGAGGCGATCTGGGGAACCGCCCCCGCGACCGCCACGCACTGGATCGACGCCATTCATGCGGACGACCAGGCCCGCGTGCGAACGGCTTTCTTTGAGACAGTGCAAGGCGGCGCGGTCGCCGAGGAATACCGGCTGGTCCGCCCCGACGGCACCACGCGCTGGATCGCCGACCGCGGCTTCCCAGTCGCGGACGAATCGGGCCAAGTCTATCGCGTCGTCGGCCTGGCGCGCGACGTGACCGCGGCGCATGAAGCGCGACAGGACTTGCTGCGCGCCAAGGAGGCCGCCGAGGCCGCCAATCGCGCCACCCGCGGCCGCTCCGTCCGTTCCGACGCCGCCCGACGCCGCGCTGCCGCCGCTGCGCATCCTGTTGGCGGAGGACAACAAAATCAATCAGTTGGTGGCGGGCGACATGCTGCGTCAGGCGGGGCATACCGTTCGCGTCGTCGGCAATGGGCAGGAGGCGCTGGACGCATTGGAAGGGGAAGCCTTCGACGTACTCTTGTGCGACGTGCAAATGCCCGTGCTCGACGACATGGAAACGACGCGCGCCCTTCGCCGCCGCGAGGCCGGCGGCTCGCGCTTGCCCATCGTCGCCATGACCGCTCTGGCCGTCGTCGGCGACCGCGAAAAATGTCTGGCGGCCGGAATGGACGCCTATGTCGCCAAGCCCATCCGCTGGCACGTCTTGCAGGAGGCGCTCCGGCAAGTCGTCGGCGCCCGCGCCCTGCCGCCCGTCCTGGACCGCGAGGTGATCCTCGAACGGATGGACGGCCAGGCCCATCTCATCCCGCAATTGCTCGACCTGTTCCGCGCCGGCTATCCCGATCTCGTGGGCGACATGCGCCGAGCGTTGGCCGAGGTCGATGGCGAACGCCTGCACCGCGCGGCGCATAAATTGGCGGGCGGCCTGGGCATCTTCGAGCCGGTCGGCCCCGGCTTGACCGCCACTCGCCAGCTGGAAGCGATGGGCCGCGGCGTCGATCTTTGCGCCGCGCCGCCAACGCTCGACTTCCTCGAATCCCATATAAAGCGCTTGGTGGCCGCCCTGGAAACGTGGGCCGAGCAAATGGGGCCGACGCCAGGGTCCGCTTCGTAAAGAATCTCTCGTTCCCAAGCGCCGGCTTGGGAACGCAAGCCTCGAAGCTCCGGCTTCGAGGCGCGCTTGCAATCGCACGGCTTCTTGGCTTACGCGCGACGAAGCCGGTTCTTCGTCGCTTGCGTTCCCAAGCCGGAGCTTG
>JBBSES010000605.1:0-3085 GCA_038239465.1 Gemmatales bacterium | reverse complement strand
TAGGCGGCCATGACGTGGTTCGGAGGCTCGCCCGTCCCCGCGATGGTATCGATCAGGAAGTCCATATAGGGTGCGTCGGCCGACACGAGGCGATGGTCGGTGTTTAGAGCGCATGCCGCGCTCAAGGCGTAGTCGGTATCCAGGCGCGTGACCGCGTGATCGACGCTGACGGAGTAGCTGACCGGCCGGCCCGACGCCGCGCGATTCCAGAGCGCTTGCAAATAGGTGCTATCGACGCCGCCCGACAGAAGATTGGCGCCGCGCGGATGCTCCTCTCGGCCGAGAGCGACGACGGCCCCGAGCGTCTCTTCCATCCGATCCGCCGCGTCCGGGCCAAGCGTGGCCGCGCCTGGCGAACGAGCGAGCGTCTCCTGTTGGCGTCGGGCGATGCCAGTGTCGCCGCAGACGATCAGTTCTCCCGGCATCAGGCGAAAGACGCGATCGAAGAGGGTTTCACGCCCGGGCACGAAACGGTACAGGAAGAAAGCAGGCAGGGCGCCGCGGTTCGGCTTTGGCGCTTCGGCCATGTCCTCGACGAGTTCGGCGAGGTTGCCGCCGAAGAGCAATCCTCGACGGCCGACCGTGTAGTACGTGAAGCCGGCGCCGGCGAGATTTCGATAGAGCAGGACGCGCCGACGGCGGCCGTCGAGCAGGGCGATCGTGTAGCTTCCCTCATAAGAATCCGTCGGCAACACCTGATTTTTCTCGTAGTGAGCGGCGATCTGGGCGGCTGCCCGCGCGCCGGGAATGCCGTGCGTCGTCCGGGCGGCTCGCATGTGCCCGCGCACCAGAACCGCCAGGCTTCCGTCCGGCGAACGATGACAGGCGCTCCCGTGACTGGCCAGGAAAAGCTGCCCGTTCGGGTCGGTCCACGACCAGGAACAGGAATCGAGGTCGGGGCGCGGCGGATCTCCCGGGGCACTTCCCGACGACATTCCTCCGCGAAATCCGATCGGTTTCATCGGCAGGCTCCAGAGTAGTTCCCAGGAACTGGCGGTTGTCCGAATCGCATGAAAAAGGGTGAACTTGGCGAGCGTCGAGGCCTAGAGCGCCGATGTGGTAGTCGCTCACACGTCGGTGTTCCGCGCCTCGACGCTCGCGAAGCAGTTTTTTCAGGGTAGCCAGCATTCACGACGCGGAAAGTTGCTCGGCCCTTTCGCGCTGGCCGCGCGTCTTCTTCACGGCCGAAGCGGAGGTAAACAAGGATTGCTTTCCCTGTCGCAGTACTTGTATGGCGGCGCATGGCAGAAGCCGCGCCGCGAGGAATAGCGCGAAAGCACGGAGGCCCGGCAGGTCGGCATTCGCGGCACCGAGGAAATGGTGCCGAGCTTGCACCATGTCCGCTCGATCCCAATGGCATTCGCCGACGCGAAAATGCGCGTCGCGCAAGCCGCGAGCCAGGTCTTCCCGATGCGAACCCGCGGCATGTTCGAGCCGGCGCAGCAGCGTCCGATACAGGACGATGCGTTGGGCGAAGCGGTGGTAGTGGACCTTGCTCAGATTGGCTTCGTGCAAGCGGCGCCAGCAGAGCGCTTCGTCGATGAAGCCGAATTTCCCTCCGTTCGCCGCGATTTCCAGCAGCAGGCCAAGGTCATCGACGCCGGAGGTTTGCTCGATGAACGACAGCTGATGCCGCCGCAAGAAGTCGGCGCGCAACAGCACGGTGGACATCAGGGGAATGTGATAGGACACCATTGACCGGAAGAGATCGTCCGTTCTCCGCAACCGAGGGAACAAATCTACATAGGAATCGTGGACGATTCCCTGGTGGTCGAACTCGGTGGCGTCGGTGTAGACGACCGCGAGATCGGGATCGGCTTCGGCAAGGGCGACTTGTAGTTCCAGCTTATTTTCGAGCCAGCGGTCGTCGTGATCGAGAAAGGCGAGGTACGTTCCCGACGCCTCGGCGACGCCGCGGTTGCGGGCCGCGCCGATGCCGCCGCGCGCCTGGCGCACCAGGCGTACCGGGGATCCGAACCGCGCCACCAGGTCGGGCGTGCCGTCGGAACTGCCGTCGTCGATGACGACGATTTCGGCCGGCGGCAGCGTTTGGTCGAGGGCGCCGTGCACGGCCTCCTCGATCCAACGCTCGCCGTTGTAGGTCGGCACGATGACGGAAACGCGGAGATCCTTCATGGTTCGACTCGGCTCCTCGCGGAGGAAAAAGGCGACCGGCGCACGAACCCCAACACGCGAAATCGAACCGGGAAACGGCTCAGCGCGTTCGGTACGGCATGGGCGAGAGCGCGGCCTTGAGTCCTGGCCCATTGCCGTTCGGACGTCGAGAAGAAGCCGGCCAGGAACAGGAGACCAGGCCACAGCAGCCAAAGCCCGAGTTTGAGCGGCATGGCGATGAGACCGACGCCGACGAAGCACGACACGCACCAGAGGCCCACGGCCAGCAGCAACATAGCGCCGAGACGCCCCGTCTCGTAGCGCACCGGAAACACCCGTTGAGCCACCACGCACGTCAGCGCCGCGTGAAAGGCGAAACCGAGAAGGGTGGCGAGGGCCGCGCCAAGGGCGCCGCGCGCGGGTATCAACGAGGCGTAGAGCGACAGCATCGTGGCGGTGGATGCCAGGGCGATCCAGAACTTCAAGCCCGTGCGCCGCCGCACGTACAGCCCCGCTTCGGCCAGGGTGCTGAGTCCTTGAAACCAATAGGCGAGGACGATGGGAGGGACGAGCAGGGCGGCCGCGGCGAAGCGTGGTCCGGCAAAGAGGCTCACGACCTCGGGGGCGAACAGGCACAGCGCCAGTCCGGCGAAGACATAGCCGCCAAGAAGGCGGGTGGTCATGTGGCCAAAGACCTCGGCGGCGTCCGCGGTCACCGCGACGTCGTAGAGCCGCGCGCTCCATACGCGATAGAGAGGATTGATGCTGAAGACGCCCACGAGCGTAGCCAGGCGGTAGCCGATGCCGTAGACGCCGACTTCCTCCGGCCCGCCGTCGCGCACGAGGAAGAACCGATCGCCGCTGTTGAGCACGAAGAAGCACAGGCCCGTGGGCAAGAAGGGGAAGAGGAAAACGAGCATGGATTTCAGGGTGGCGCGGTCGGGCCGGAGAAGGCCGCGGCGGCATTCGC
>JBBSES010000604.1:0-3102 GCA_038239465.1 Gemmatales bacterium | reverse complement strand
GTCAAGGCTTGACTTTAGGGTCGCGGGTCTGAATTCTGGCGAATTCAGCTACGGGGGTCGTTGTCTGAGTAGCTGAATTCGCCAGAATTCAGACGAAGTGCGGGACGCCGCTACCCTAAATCGAGGCTTTGACGCAGCACTTGGGTGGGTCGAGCGTTAGCGAGGCCCACCCTACACGGGGAACGGACGCCCTGCGTAACTTTTGGGACCGTTTCTAAGAGCCGTAGTCCGGCGCCTCGATGGCGAAGGCGCGCACCCGCCGCGGCGAGACGTCCCTGGGTCACGGCCACGCTTCAGCGACGAACGCTGAAAGCGTTGCATAGGCGACGATTCGCGGGACCATCGGAGACTCTTCAAGCCGTTATGCAACCCCTTTGAGGTTAGTGGGTGGGTGTCGTCGTGACCCAGGGTAGCCGCTGCGCGGCAACCCTGGGCTATGTGATCCAACCCCTTTCGGGGTAAATACACAACGTCGTATTATCCGCGCAGGTGGCAATGAATCAGGCGAAGCTTGATGGCCAGATTGTTTACTTTGTTGATCATGGTAGTAACATCGGCGCACGTGCTTACTTTGTCCAGGGCAAAAAGCACGCGCGGTGGCAAGGATAGCGCTACTTCGTTAAGTCTCGTAAAGACTTATGTAGCTGATATTTGAGAAGGGTCGCGGGCGCGAAACGGCAAGCCGCGCCGTTAGCGATACAGTTCGCGGATCGGTTTGCCGGTGGTGATCGGCATGGGGCGAGCACTCAGGTCGAGGTAATGGCTCTGCGGGTCGATGCCCAGGGCGGCGAACATGGTGGCGGCGAGGTCCCAGGGGCCGAGCGGCACGGTGGCAGGATGGCTGCTGATGGCGTCGGAGGCGCCGACCACGCCGCCGCGGGCCACGCCGGCGCCGGCGAGCATGACCGAATATACAGAGGCCCAGTGCTTGCGGCCGGCGGTGTTGCCGATGAAGCCTGGCTCGACGGCCACGCGGGGCGCCCGGCCGAACTCGCCCATGCAGACGACGAGCGTTTGCTCCAGCAGGCCGCGCTGATCGAGGTCGATGAGCAATGCCGACACGCTCTGGTCGAAGCGCGGCAACAGGTGATGCTTCAAGGCGCCGAAGACGTCGGCGTGCGTGTCCCAGCCGTAGGCGTCGCCCTCCTCGGGCAGCTGATCTTGGCCGCGATTGCTGTGATTGCCGATAACGGTGATGAACGGCACGCCGGCCTCGACCAGCCGCCGGGCCATGAGGCAAGCCTGACCGATGCGGCTGCGTCCGTAGCGCTCGCGCAGCACCGGATGTTCGCGCTCGATGTCAAAGGCCTCGCGCGCCTTCGGCACGCCCAGCAATTCGTGGGCTTGACGATAGAAGCCGTCGAGGTCGAGGGCGTGCGGGTCGGTCTTCATCGGCGATTCGCCGACTTTCTCCATTTGCTGCAAGAGCCGCTGCCGCGCGGCGCGGCGCTGGGGTGATAGTTCGGGCAAGAGATCGAGGCCGCGCATGGCGGCGACGTTGCCGCTGACGTCGCCGAGGAGAAGCGGCTCGGCGGCTTTGCCGAGGGCGCCGGCAAACTGTCCCGGCGCCAGGACCAACGGCACCTGCGCCGGGCCGTTGACGTGAACCGCGGTGTAAGGAAAACCCTTCAACGGTCGGACGTGCTTGAGGACCGCTCCATAGGTTGGCGCGTCGCTGCCGCGCACCGGCGGGTTCGACGACTTACGGGCGTGATAGTGCCCCGTCAACGCGAGGTACGTCGCCGAGCCGTGGTCGGTGTCCTCGTGCGACAGGCTGCGGACGACCGTGAAGCGATTGGCGAGGCGCGCCAGCAAGGGCATGTATTCGCAGAAGCGGGAGCCGGGCACGGCGGTGGGGATGGAGCGAAATTCGCCGCGGATTTCGGCCGGCGCGTCGGGCTTGGGATCCCAGGTATCCAGCTGACTCTGGCCGCCGCTGGCATAGACGAGAATGACCGACTTCGCTTTGCCGAAGCCGTCGCCGGCCCGGGCATGGCTCGTCGCGGCGCGGAGCGCCGGCAGAAAGGCCCACGGCGTCAGGGACAGGCCCAGGCGCAGGAAATGGCGGCGATTGACGGCTTGCAGAAGGCGCGACGTCTGGAGCATGACCATTCCCCCTGGCAGGAGGTGAATTGAGTCTAACTCGGCGCGCGCGGCATCGCAAGAGCCGGGCGAAAAAAGGCGAAGTCCAACCCGGAAATCGTTCGGGTTGGACTTCGCCGATTGTCGAGCGGCCGATCAGCTGGACTGGCTCAATGCGGTGGCAACCTTGTTGAAGGTCTTGTTGGAGTTGGTGCCGATCAGCTGGATGGCGGTGAGGCAGACGACGATGATTAAAGCCAGCATAACGGCGTACTCGACGGCGGTCGGGCCGTCTTCGTCTTCCCAAAACCGAATCACGGGCGCGAGATAGTGAGCTAACATGGACGGGTTCCTCCAGGACGAAAAAAGGGAGAGCATTTTAAAGCAGCGGGCGTGCCGACCAGTGCCGGGTCCGCGAACGACTTACCAAACTAACGCGAAGTTTGAGGGACGCGGATAGAAACCGCACGGAGATTTAACACTGGAACGACATCAAGCCCGTTAGTGGATCGGAGGCGGAGAGGGGGTTCGGTAGGGGGGCGGGCGGAAGGGCGGCCGCGAGGCACGAAACGGCCTCGGTCGCTAACGGTTCCCATTGAGTCCGCGGCTGTTCGATCTCCGCGAGGCACTGACGGCGATAAACCAGAGACAGAAGCACTACGTCGCCGCTGGCCGTCAGGGTCGTTTCCGGTTGGGGCAAAGGCACGAGGGCCGCGCAAATATCGTCCGCGAGATCCGCGAAGAGAAGGCCAACCAGGAAAAAACAGCGCAGCCAAACAATCATAGAACCATTCCTACTTATGCGGGTCCGAGGGGCGGGGCGATAATAACCCGTCTCTTGGAACGTAGGATACGGTTCGAGGGTTGTCAAATCTCTACGAGAGCTCCGTCAAAATACGCCACGGCTTGAATTTTGTACTGGCGCGATCTCGGGCCGCTAACGCGACCCCCGGTTCTCGGGGCGCTAACTCGACCCTCGGTTCTCGGGGCGCTAACGCGACCCTCGGTTCTCGGGGCGCT
>JBBSES010000603.1:0-3109 GCA_038239465.1 Gemmatales bacterium | reverse complement strand
AGCGCGACCCCGCACCCGCGCTCGGGGCGCTAACGCGACCCCGCTCGCAAGGGCAGCGTTAAACGTGAACGGAACTACTTCCGCGGTAGCCAACCGCGTTGCACCAATACTTCGGCGATTTGCACCGCGTTGGTGGCCGCCCCCTTGCGGAGGTTGTCGGCCACGACCCACAGGTTGAGGCCGTTTGCCACGCTCGGATCCTTGCGGACGCGGCCGACGAACGTCTCGTCGCGGCCGCTGACATCCAGCGGCAAAGGCGCCTTGTCCTGGCACAGCACCACCCCGGGCGCGTGACGCAGAATCTCCAGCGCCCGCTCCACCGACAAGGGCTGGGAAAACTCCACGTTGATCGCCAGCGAGTGACTGATGCGAACCGGAACCCGCACGCATGTGGGGGACATCAGTACTTGCACGCCCAGGATCTTGCGCGTCTCGTTGACGACCTTGGTCTCTTCTTCCGTGTATCCGTCGGCGCCGATCTGCCAATCGTGCGGCAGCACGTTTCCAGCCAGCCGGGCCACATGGGCGGCCGGAGGCGGAACCGGATTGCCACGGCCGAGGGCTTCCAGCTGGGCATCGAGATCGGCCAGCCCTTTCGCTCCCTTTCCCGACGACGATTGATAGGTCGCCAGTACCACGCGCTTGAGGCCGGCCACGTCGTGCAGCGGCTTGAGCGCGACGGTCAGCGGGATGGCGACGCAGTTCGGGTTGGCGACAATCCCCTTGGGGATATTCCGCAGGGCGTCGGCGTTGACCTCGGGCACGACAAGGGGAACATCGGCGTCCATGCGCCAGGCGCTGGAGTTATCGACGACGATGGCGCCGGCCTTGGCGGCGATGGGGCTGTTCTCGCGGCTGATGCCCGCCGGCGTGCTGGACAGCACGATATCGACGCCGACGAAGTTCTCGGGCCGGATCGCCTCGACGAGATAGGTTTTGCCCTTGAAGTCGATCGTTTTGCCCGCGCTGCGTTCGGAGGCCAGGAATTTGATCGCGCGCAGAGGGAAGTTGCGTTCGATCAACACTTGCCGCATCACCTCGCCGACCGCTCCGGTCGCGCCGACCACTGCAACGCTTGGCACCACGAATCGGATCCTTTCAACGAATGGGGAGAACAGGAGAACCGTATGGAATTGAATGTATCGTCAATTGATCTTCCGTTCCAGAGGCACCGCCAACCGCTGCAACGACCCCAACAGCTGCTCGAAGCCCTCGAACGTCAGCGATTGCGCTCCGTCCGACAGGGCATGATCGGGATCGGGATGCACCTCGATAAGCAGGCCATCGGCGCCGGCGGCGAGCGAGGCCAGCGCCATGGCCGGCACGTAGTCGCGTTTGCCGGTGCCGTGGCTGGGGTCCACGAGGATGGGCAAGTGCGAAAGCCGCTTGGCCGGCGGGATGACCGAAAGATCGAGCGTGTTTCGGCTATGGTCCGAGAAGGTGCGGACGCCGCGCTCGCAGAGGATGACCTGATAGTTGCCGCCGGCCATGACGTACTCGGCGGCCATCAGCCATTCTTCCAACGTCGCGGATAGACCGCGCTTCAGCAGCACCGGCTTGCGCGCCTGGGCCACGCGGCGAAGCAGGCTGAAATTCTGCATGTTGCGGGCGCCAATTTGAATGACGTCGGCCGCTTCCTCGACGGCGTCGGCGTTGTCGGTGTCCATTAACTCGGTGACGATGCCGACGCCCGTCTTCTCGCGCACGCGGGCCAGAATGTCCAGCCCCTCGCGGCCCATGCCGGGGAACGCATACGGGCTGGTGCGCGGCTTGAAGGCGCCGGCGCGCATCAGACGCACGCCGCGTTCGCGGAGGAAATCGGCCGTCCGCAGCACCATCGCCTCGTTTTCGACGGAACACGGTCCCGCGATGAGGGTGAACGTACCGGGACCGATGACCGTTTGCGGCAGCTTGACATAGGTGTCGGCGGCGTGCATTTCGCGGCTGGCGAGCTTGTACGGCTTGGTCACGCGGATCAGTTCCATGACGCCGGGGAGGACTTCCAGCGTCCGCGGATCGACGGCGCCGATATTGCCGGTGATGCCGATGGCCGTGCGCGTGGCGCCGGGCATGGGATGCGGCGTCAGGTCCATGGTTCGGATCGCAGCGAGCACTTGCTCCACTTGCGCGGGACTCGCATGGCTGTGCATCACGACGAGCATGGCGGCGCGGCCTCACTAGGATGGCATCGACGGCGAAACTTGGGGTATTATACATCACTCGGCCGCGAACGTTCGCGCCGCCCTCACGAGGCCGCTGGCATGGCTTTATCCCGGTCCTTTTTCGTTCGGCATCGGCTGCCGTTGATGTTTCTCGTGGTGGCGCTGCCGACCTTCGTCGTATATCCCCAACGGGGCGAATGGTTGCCACCGTCGATCCTCGGGGGGATGGCCGCGCTCTGGCTGCTGGCGTCGATGGTGCTGCCGCCGCACTTCACGGCGGCGTACCCGATGGAAGTGGAGTTGGCCAGGTCGCGGATCAAGCAACGGGCTCAAGCGATCATGGAGGACGCGCGCGTGCTCCTGCTGGGCAAGCGCAGCGGCCTCCCTGGTGATTATCTGCTGCTCAACCTCGCCGACCTCCATCGTCGCCAGGGGCGAACCGCGGACGCCGAGGATTTCGCGCGCCAGGCGATCGCTCGCTTCGACAGGCCTCGACGGTCGGAGCCTTTGGCGCTGACCCGCGCGTTGACGATTTTGGCGAGACTGGGTCTGAAGGACGGACCTTCGGAGGAAAGCAGCCGGCTGGCGGCGCGGGCTTTGCGCCTGGCGGAGAAACATCATGGCCCGCGCAATCTCGAAGTCGCGGACGCCTTGCACGTCCTCGCCACGCACCATAAATTGCGCTGCGATTTCACGACGGCCGAACCGTTCTATCGCCGCTGTCTGGAGATTCGCGCGGCCGTGCAGGTGCCCGAACACCGCGACCGCGTGGAAACCCTGGAGGCATACGCCGACCTCCTTCGTAAGATGAAACGGGACGACGAGGCCGAACACTGGGAAAAGGCCGTCAAGGCGACGCCGGTTTGGGCCGTCAGGAGCAAAGTGGACGGTGAACGGTGGACGGTGAACGGTGGACGGTGGACGGTGAACGGTGGACGGTGAACGGT
>JBBSES010000602.1:0-3119 GCA_038239465.1 Gemmatales bacterium | reverse complement strand
GCCCGTCCTTGCCGAGGTTGCGGAAGCGCCAGCCGAGCTTGGCCATCTTCCAGAGTTCCTTCGGCTTCAGCGACCACGGATTGGGCGGCGTCTCCGTCAGCGTGGGCTCGATGAAGTCGGCGATGCGTTCGAGCATCTTCTCGTAGCGCGGCAGGGCGTCGGCGTCCTTCTGCGAGAACTTGGCGACCTCGCGGCGGTTGCCGGCGCCGTCGGGGCCGAGCAGCAAATAACGGCCATCGAGGAACGGCGAGAACGACGACGGATTGCGCGGCAGCATTTCGAAGCCGTGCTTCTTGAGTTCCAGGTCGCGGATGATCTCGGGACGCAGCAAACTGTTGACGTAGGCGGCCGTCGAGACTTTGAAGCCAGGCCACACTTCCTCGGTGACGCATGTGCCGCCCACCATTTCGCGGCGTTCCAACACGAGTACCTTCATGCCGGTGCGCGCCAGATAGGCGGCGGTGACGAGTCCGTTGTGCCCGGCGCCGATGATGATGGCGTCGTAATTGCCGGCCATGATTGCGCCTCCCGAAGACATGGTCCGCGATTGTCGGCTTCAGGGCTATTGTAGCCTCGGCGGCGAGACGCGGTATGACGGAGTCATTGGGCGACTATCACATCCTCCATCTGGCTCCCCTCCCCTAAAGGGGAGGGGAGCCAGACAAACCACTTTGCAACTACTCAAAACTCCATGCGGCGCAAGGCGTGGCAACCCATGCGCAGGGGAACGATCGTGGCCGCGATGCCGAGGCTTGCCCCGAGGACGCAGCCGGCCACGATCCAGATGTCGGCCGACTCGCGCGGCCCGAAATCGCCCAGCGCCGTGACAACGTGCCACGGCGTCGCCATCAGGCCGATGACCACGACGAGCAGGAGAAGACTCGCCACAAGGTTGAGGGTGCCGCCGAAACCGACCGCGATCTTGGAGGGGTCGCTCTCGCGGAAATTCGCCAGGCACGCGCCCAGGCCGACGCTCATACCGCTCAGGCCGATCGCTACCACGGCGACCGTGAGGGCGTGAAGGACGAGTACGGCCGCCGGCATGCCCAGGCTCAGGTTGCTGATGAACATCAGCGCCTCGGCGATGATCAGCGACCCCGTCGCGGCGAACGCGAACTTGCCCCAAAGCAGGCGTTCGCGGCGCAACGGCAATAGTCCGAGGACCCAAAATTTGCGCCCCTCCAGGCTGAGCAGCGGAAAGATGAAGCGGCTGGTATACGCACATAACAAGAGCGCGGTCGAAGCCAGGTTCAAGAGGCTGATGCCGTTCTGATACGGATGGCCCTCGCCCTCCTGATAGAAGCGGCGCGTGTTGACGAAGTACAGCGTGAGCAGGCCGCAGAAGATCAGCACCTGTGCCCATTGCGCCGGGTCGCGGCGGAAGGTGCGGAAATCCTTGACGATGAGCAGGCGCGTCTGTGGATCGAGGAAGGGGAGGAGCGCGGTCAGGCCGCCATCGAGCCAGGCGCCGCCGTAACGCTTGCGAAAGGCGCCGCCGGTGGCGATGCGGTCGTAGCCGCGGCGGTAAAGGCGGCGCGCCGTCCAGGCGGTCACGACGTAGAGGAAGAGGCCGTTGCTCCAGACCAGCGCGAGGTGATAGCCGGCCTCGGTCCATTCGCCGCGCGCCGCGGCTTGCAGGCCGCGCGTCATCCAGTGGCTCGGCAACAGAGGTTCGCCGACGAAACCGAGCCGGCCGATGAATTGTTGCAAGAAGTCGCGCTCGCGGAAATCGCTGCGCAGTCCCATGAAATGCCGCGCGGCCATTGCCGCGCCGAAGATCAATAGCGCGAGGGCGCCGGCGATCACCGCTTGCTTGCTTCGGCGCGGCAAGGCATTCACGACCAGCAGGACGAGCAGGGCGCCGAGCGAGCCGGGCAACAAGACGAAGCCGAGGACGAAGAGCGGCAGCAGCGCGTAGAAGGGCCACAAGACGCCGTAGACGGCGCCGTAAGAGACCAAGACCGGCCCGCCCAGCAGGAGAAACGCCCAGCTGCTGAAGGCGATGGCTCCCTGGAATTTGTGCGCGAACACCTGGTCGGCCGCCGCCGGCGTCGTGAGCAAGAACGCCGTTTCCGCGGAGGCGAACAGGCTGCTGTACATGATCAGGCCGCCGGAAAAGACCAGCATGACGGCCAGCGACAGGAACAGGAAATCGAAGAGAAGGCCGGTGATGCTGCCGGCGAACGGCACTTGCTGTTGCCGCAAGAAAGAGAAGCCTTCGACCGAAGCGGTGGCCACGGCGGCGCAAATCAGCAGGCTGCAGATGAAGATGGTGGCCACGCGAATCGGCGCCGCGCGCGCGAGAAGGCGGGCACCGTTGCGCAGCAGCTGCCAACGCAACCGCTGGAAGAGCAGCGCCTGGCCGTCCGTGGAGGGCACATCTTGAACCGCGGGAAGCGACACCGGATGGCGCCCTCCTACCAGAGCCGCGTGACGGGGTAGGCGTCGAGGGCGGCATCGGCGCTGACGATGGAGACGCCTTCGACCATAGCCTGAGCGATGAGCATCCGGTCGAACGGGTCGGTGTGGTGACGAGCTAGCGAAGTCAATGGCTCGCAGTGGCGCGGCTGGATCGGGAGAATTGCAAAGCCGTTGTCGGTAACGGCGTGTTGGACGAAGTCCGTGAACGGCTCCGCGAACAGATACTTCCCCGAGCCGAGTTTGCTGGCGATCTCCCAGTCGGACGCGGGACTGACCAGCTTCTCGCTGGCCGGGTCCGCGATCAACGCCAGCGCGGCCGCCGACATCTTCGAGTTCGTCTCGTAGTGCCAAATCAGTACGTGCGTATCGAGTAACACCCTCACTCCAGGTACTCCGCGAAGTCTTTCAGGTGTTCGTCGTCATCGATCATGCGAAGAACCTTCCCCTTACCACGCCCGTAAATGGGCACGCCCTTAGGCAACTCAGGCGGCAGCAATCTGCCGACAGGTTTGCCCTCCCGCGTGATTACGACCTCCTCGCCCGCGGTCAAGTGATCGAGCAGTTCCGGCAAGCGAGCCTGAGCGTCTGCCAGCGAAATCGTGGACATGGGGCTCTCCTTTCCAACTCCGCCTAGTGCTGCGTCAAAGCCTCGATTTAGGGTAGCGGCGTCCCGCACTTCGTCTGAATTCTGGCGAATT
>JBBSES010000601.1:0-3126 GCA_038239465.1 Gemmatales bacterium | reverse complement strand
GCGCTCCAGCGGCGCCTTGTCTTTCAGCGCCCGCGCCGTCCATTCGATCACCTGGCCGACGACGGTATGCTCGGCGACGTGCCGCGCTTCGACGGTGAGCGCTCCAAATTGATTGAGAGAACCAGCCAACACCTCGTCGCCGGGACCGCGGTCGAGGGGCATACTTTCGCCGGTGAGGGCGCTGGCATCGACGGCGGAACGGCCGTCGCGGACCACGCCATCGACCGGCACGCGGCCGCCCGGCTTGACGATCACCGTATCGCCGACCTGGAGATCATGGGTGAAAACGCGCACCTCGCGGCCGGCGCGCAACAGCCAACAACGGCGCGGGCAGACCTCCGCGATATGCCGGATGGCTCGTCGGGTGCGCTCGAACGTCAGGCTTTCCAGGCATTCGCCGACCATGCCGATGAAGACGACCTCGGCGGCGACGAGCGGTTCGCCAATCAGGATGGCGGCGATACAGGCGATGGCCAGCGCCAGGTCGGCGCCGAGCCGGCCGTGCCATAAACTTTCGACGGAGCCGAAGAGGATGCGGGCGCCGCCGAGAACGGCGGCGAGCAGTGCGAAGCGGTACGGCCCGTAAAGCTCGCGCGGCCAGGTGGGCAAGCCCCACTCGCGCACGGCGTCCCACCCGGCGAGGGCCGGCCAGACGTCGAGGCCGATGAGTACGCCGACCAACCCCGTCAGCAGATAGAGCGACAGGTGGCTCTCGGTCTGAAAGGTTTCGTCGGCGTGAGCGATTTCGCGGTGCATGCGCGGCGTGCCCGGCGGTTCGGACGGCGAAGGCGAGACGCCTATCAGGCTAGAGGGGGGCGAGGAGGGCGTCAAGCAAGATACGCTTCCCAGGGAATGCGCGCCCTCGCGCCCCTTTCATCCCTTCCACTTGACACCTTTACCGAGCCGGCCTAGCATACGAACTTTGCCTTTTGCCCGACTTTTCGAGAAAGATCGCAGTCATGGCCGTTCCCAAGCGACGCACTTCGCACTCCCGCCAGGGCAAGCGCCGAAGTCACCACTTCATCAAGCCGATGCAAATTCAGTACTGCCCCCAGTGTAGCGAGCCGATTCTGCCGCATCACGTCTGCGCCAACTGCGGCCACTACCAGGGCCGCGAAGTGGTCGTGATGGATCAGGAGAAGTAACCCCATGCTGATCGCGCTGGACGCGATGGGCGGCGACCACGCGCCCGCGCCGATCGTCGCCGGCGCCCTGCAGGCGGTCCACGCCGACCCCGACCTGCGCGTTCTCCTCGTCGGCGACCTCGGCCAAATCGAGCCGCTGCTTGCCTCCGCCAATGGAGTGCCCGCGCGCATCGAACTCTTCCACTGCACGCAGGCCGTCGGCATGGAAGAGAAGCCAGTCGATGCCCTGCGCAAGAAGCCCGACAACTCCATTAGTCGATGCTGGCAGCTGCTGGCCGAGCGCAAGGTCGAGGCCATCGTCAGCGCCGGCAACACGGGCGCGATGGTGGCCGGCGGCTTGCGTTTGCGCCGCTTCCTGAAGAACGTGCGCCGTCCCGGCATCGCGGCGGTCATGCCCACCTCCAAGGGGCCGTGCGTCCTCATCGACGTCGGTGCCAACGTCAGTCCTAAGGCGCAGCATCTGTTTCAATACGGCGTCATGGGCAGCATCTTCGTGCGCCACGTCCTGAACAAGGACAAGCCGCGCATCGGCCTGATGAACGTCGGCTCCGAAGAGGCCAAGGGGGACGACCTCTCGCAGGAGACCTACGCTCTCTTCAACGGCAGTTCTCTACGCGATCAATTCGTCGGCAACGTCGAGGGCCGCGACCTGTTCCGCGGCGCCGCCGACGTCGTCGTCACCGACGGCTTCGTCGGCAACGTGGCGCTGAAACTCTCCGAAGGCGTCTTCGAGTTCCTGATGAAGATGACCATTCAGGAAGTCGTCGGCAGCCTGACGGTCGAGAAGGCGCAAGCGCACGAGGCGCTGAAAGCGCTCGCGTCCCGCTACGACTACAGTTCGCACGGCGGCGCACCGCTGTTGGGCATCGACGGCATCTGCATCATCTGCCACGGCAGTTCCGGCGACACGGCGATCAAGAACGCTTTGGCCGTCGCCGCGAACTACATCCGCATCAAGCTCAACGAACGCATCGTGCAAGAATTGGAAGCGAATTTGCCGGTGTGCGTCGAGGATGAATAACGAAATCCGCACAACGGATTAGCGCATGCCCACCGTCCTTCGCATGGGTCGGTTCCGCTTTTTCTTCTTCAGCAACGAAGGACAAGAGCCTCCCCATGTCCACGTCAAAGCCGCCGAAAACGATGCTACGTTCTGGCTCGATCCTCTATCTATCGCGTTTAATCAAGGTTTCAATGGACCCGACTTACGCTTGATTAAGAGCATTCTGGAAGACTATCGAGAAGACTTCCTAGGAGCCTGGGATGAGTACTTCGGGACGTAAACGGAAAATCCATCTTGACGCCAAGAAGGCCCGGCAGCATCGGGCTTTCGTGCCGACGACTGCCTTTGCCAAGTCCGTGTCGTTCGGGAACGACATGATGCACGTCACGTTTATGGACGGCCGAATCTTGGCCGTACCCCTCGTCTGGTTTCCTGTACTTGGGAAAGCCCCCCTCAAGGAACTGGCCAAGTGCGAAATCGCGGGCGGCGGCATCAGCTTGCACTGGCCGGACCTGGATGAAGATCTGTCCATCGCGGGTCTGATGGCGGGAGTCGATCAACGCTCGGCTTGAGTGGGAGTTTGGCATGAACATCGACCTCACCGAACAACAGCGTCAGGAAATTTTAGACGGTAAACCCGTTCGAATTTCTTCCGCCGAGTTGGGAAGGGATGTAGTCGTTCTGACCGCCAATGCGTTTGAGCAGTTGGCGGAATTGGTGCAAGACGAGCGCGAGCAATCGGCTTTCCGCGCATTCGCTAGGAAGCAAGCGGCGAAGTTGGCTCAAGAGAATCCTTATTGATGATCCTGCCGGGAGAAATATACTTCGCCGATCTCGATGATGCCACGCCGCATCCCGTGATCATCGTGTCGCGCGAAGAACTTAACCGGGGACGCACCGTGGTGGCGGTTCTCGTTACCTCGGCGCGGTGTGCCGTTCGCTCCACGTTGACGAACTGTGTGCCATTTCGGGCCGGTG
>JBBSES010000600.1:0-3130 GCA_038239465.1 Gemmatales bacterium | reverse complement strand
CGCAGGTCGATCCCGGCGCGGCGGGCCTTGTGCCACAGGCGCGCCGGCAGGTCGCCGGCGCCGCTGGCCACGTCGAGGACGCGAAGCGGACGACCCGGCAATGAACGGGCAAGCGCGCGGAGCGGCGGCCAGAGAATGCCGGCGCTGCCGCTCCACCAGTTGATGCGCTGGAGGGCGACAAGAGCGGACGTGTGCGCGCGCGGATCAAGGCCGGGTTGATCCATCACCTCGGGCTGTCGGCGGCGCTCGTGAAGGTCAGACATGGTGCCCCGTGCCCGCGGTCGGAGAGAGGCGGTGGATTTCTTTGAAGTTAGGATATGGATTCTCGGCGACGAGATGACGGCGCGATAGCCACATTCAGGGTTGTCGGCCAGGCACGGGAGGAACCACGTCCACGTTCGCCTCGGCGATCACCGATTGGCCGTTGTCCATGAGCGTGGCGCGCAGCACGAGCGAAGCGCGCACGTTCGCGCTGAAGCGGAGGGTAATGCTGCCGCGGTCCTTGTCGGCCGCGATGGTGACGCTCTCCGCGGAGACGCCCTTGGGCAAGGGGCCGTGCAGCGCGACGGTGACGGGGCCGCTCAACCCCTTGCCACGCGCCACGCGGATCGGCACCTCGACCGCGTGACCGGCCTCCGCCACCACGGAAGCCCGACTCGCCTCTAGGTTGAGGCGCTCCGGTTCCACCACGACGATGATCTGCTCGTTCACCTGCGTGGAACTGAAACTGACGACGTGTTCACTGCCGTCGGCGTCCTTGACGGTTGCCACGGCCATGATGCAGACGCGGCAGGTGCGGCCCGTCTCCATCCACGGGGCGAGTTGCACGCCATACTCGAACTCCTTCGCGCCGGCGGGAATCGTGGCCACGGGGCCGACGACGCCTTGCAGGTGGCGGGCTTGCCGGTCGGCGAGGCTGACTTCCAGGGGGCCATCGTAGCCGGTGCGTTCGAGGCGATAGGTGCGGCGATGTACGCTGCCGCGCGGCGCCCAGCGCATATCGTGGGTGGCGACGATTTTGAACGGCGTCGGCAGGGCCACGCCGAGCAAGACGGTATCGATTTCAGGTTGTCCGCGTTCGGTCGCCAAGGCCGCGACGCGAAGCGCTTCCTGGTCGCCGATCTTCGCCTTGCCGCGTACTTGCAGACGAATGGCCTGAATCTTTGCGGTAGCGTCGGCTTTGAGCGTGATCGTCCCCTGCGTCTGCTTGGCGGGGATAGTGCCGGAGGCGGTCACGCCGGCCGGCAAACCGTCGATGTCGAAGGCGATGGCGTCCGCGAAGTTGCCCAGGCGCTCGGCCGTGACACGCAGCGGAAATTGGCCGCCGCGCGGCAACGTCACGGCGTCCGTGGCCAGCGTCAGGCGAAAGTCAGCGGTCGGCGCCAACGCGGCGCGGATGCGATAGGCGAACGCGGGACCGCCGCGCGAGCGGAAGCGATCGGCGACGCGCAGGCAATAGACGCCGTCCGCCGGCGCCGTGAAGCGCAGGAGCGGATCGGCGGCCGGGCCATCGGCTTCGGCGCGGGCGAGTTCCTTGCCCGCCTCGTCGCAAAGGGTCAAGACGCCGTGCAGCGGCGAACCGAGACGTTGGCCGCGCAGGTCGAATTCGACGGCCTCGCCTTTCTTGAACGGCACCGACCAGCAATCGATGTCGCCCGGCTTGTCGATACGGCCGTTAAGCATGGCGGGCAACGCGATACGCATGGCCTTGTCCGGCGTGTCGTTCGGCTCGGTTTCGAGGTGTTCCGGCAGGTCGTCCACGTCGAGCAAGAACGGATTGGTGGTCTGGCCATCGAGGACGAGACGATAGGCGAGGTCGTGCGGCGCGTCGCCGGCAAGCGCCACCTCGGCGGTTGCCGGCAGCCCGGAGCCGGCGCATTCGAGCTTGACCGTCGAGCCGCGCCGACCGCCGAGCGGATAGACGCGCTCGAGGTAGGGGCCGGCCGTCATGGTCAGGCGATAGACGTAGGCCGGCCCGCCGCGATACTGCACGTCGTGGATGTGGACGCTATATTTCCCGTCGGCCGGCGCCGTGAAGCGCAGGAAGGAATCGCTGCCGAAGTGATCGTCGTTCTCGGCGAGGCGCTGGCCCCGCGCGTCGCGCGCTTCGAGGCGCGAATCGAGGGGCGAGCCGAGGCGGGCGGCCGTCACTTCGCAGCAGACGGTTTGCCCCTTCTTAGCGTCGAATGTATATATGTCGATATTTTCACGCGGGAAGATGCGGCCGTTGGCGGTGACGGGCAGCGTCACCGGCGTCGGTTGCGAGGAGGTCTCATCCTCGACGATTTCCGGCAGATCGCCGACGACGAATTTCAGGCTCGGCGTCGCGCCCTGGGAGGTCCACAGGCGCCAGGGCCGCGCGCCTAACGGCGCGTCGGCGGCGATGCGCATCTGGTTCGCCAAATCCTTGGGATAGTCTTCGGGCTGCTGCGATTCGGGAAGCGGCAAGAGCGGTCCTTCGAGCCAGCGCGTCGGCACGGCCTTGCACTCCTTGTCGGCTTCGACGCCGGTGCCGAGCATCTCGAAGCCGCACTTGCCGTGCAGGAACAGGCCGCCGACGCGGACATCGACCGTCTTGCCGCGCTGACCGCCCGCGGGAAAGATGTAGGAAGCAATAGGGGCTTCGGCGCGGACGGGAGAAACGAACGACAGAGACACAGAGAACACAGAGAGAAAAACCACAGAGGCATAAGAATAAGTCATCGCCTGGAACTCCCTGAAATTGCATTCTCTCGGTGTCTTACCTCTGTGTTCTCTGTGCCTCCGTGGTTCGTTCGTCTTATAGCAAACCTTGAATAACGCGGCCATTGTTGACGATCTTAATCGGCCGGCCCTCGGGCGTGATGAACTCTTCCTCGGGGTCGATGCCGAGCAGGTGATACATCGTGGCGGAGAGGTCCTCGGGGCCGAGCGGCGTATCGGCGGGGCGTTCGGCGCGGTCGTTGCTCTTACCGATAGCGCGGCCGCCCTGGATGCCGCCGCCGGCCAGGGCCACCGTGAACGACGGCCCCCAGTGATCGCGGCCGGCATCTTTATTGACGCGCGGCGTGCGGCCGAATTCTCCCGTGACCAGCACCAAGGTGCGCTCCAACAAGCCGCGATCTTTCAAGTCGCGCAGCAGGGTCGCCAT
>JBBSES010000599.1:0-3138 GCA_038239465.1 Gemmatales bacterium | reverse complement strand
GTAAGCCCCCCGTGGATTTCCCCCGGAAGACCACGGGGGGCTTACGCCCCCCGCTCGCCGGATTCATTCAGCGCACCCTTTTGGAAGATCTTGCAGTGCTGATCTATCCGGCCATTGATCTGCGGGGCGGCCAGTGCGTCCGTCTGCGGCAGGGCGATTACGGGCAGGAAACCGTCTTCGGCGACGACCCCGCCGCGATGGCGCGCCGCTTCGTCGAGCAAGGGGCCGCCTATCTGCACGTCGTCGATCTCGACGGCGCCCGCGAAGGCCGGCCCGTCAATGGCGACAGCGTCCGCCGCATCGTGGCGGCGTCCGGCGTCCCCTGCCAACTGGGGGGCGGACTGCGCGACGAGAGCCACATCGCGGAGGCGCTGAGTTGGGGTGTCGCGCGGGTCATCCTCGGCACGCGGGCACTGCAAGCTCCCGCCTGGTTCGAGGGGATCGCCCGGCGTTTTCCGGGCCGAGTCGTGGCCGGCATCGACGCCAAACAAGGGAAGGTCGCCACGGAAGGCTGGCTGCAGGTGTCGGACCAAACGGCCTTGGGACTGGCGAAAATCTGCGCCGCCTGGCCGTTGGCCGCCATCGTTTACACCGACATCAGCCGCGACGGCATGTTGGCGGGGCCGAATTTCGAAGGCCTCGCCGAGATGGCCGCCGCCGTGCCGGTCCCCGTCATCGCCTCGGGCGGCGTCACCACGTTGGACGACGTCCGCCGTCTCGCCGGCCTCGGGCTGGCCGGCTGCATCATTGGCCGCGCCCTCTACGAAGGGCGCCTGAATCTGAGGGACGTTATAACCCAAAGCGCGTAGTCAGTCGCCAATCGTGGACTCCCCCTCGCCAGTCGCTGGCGACTCTCTACCAAGGAGATCCGTATGGCCACTCACCGCATCGCCGACATCCGCAACATTGCCCTCGTCGGGCACGGCGCCGCCGGCAAAACCACCCTCGCCGACGCCCTTCTCTTCAAGGCCGGCGCCGTCGAGCGCAAGGGCCACGTCGAGGACGGCACCAGCGTCTCCGACCACGACGAAGAGGAAAAGAAACGACACTTCTCCATCGATACCAGTCTGCTGCACCTCGACCATCAGGGCAAACGCCTGCACCTGCTCGACGCGCCGGGCTATCCCGACTTCATCGGCGCCGCGCTGGAGGCGCTGTCGCCGGTCGAGACGGCCGTCGTCGTCGTCTCGGCGCACAACGGCATCGAGGTCAACACGCGGCGCCTGTTCCACGAGGCCGGCCAGCGCGGCCTGGCCCGGATGCTCGTCGTCAGCAAGATGGATACCGACAACATCCATCTCAACGACCTGCTCACGAACCTCAACGACACCTTCGGCAAAGGGGTCGTCCTCCTCAATGCCCCGGTCGGCCAGGGGCTGCAGTTCACCGGCGTCGTCAGCGTCCTCGATCCTCCAGCCAAAGCGCCGACGGGCTGCACGCTCGACCTGACGGCCGCTCGGGCCAAGTTGATCGACGCCATCGTCGAGGCCGACGACGCGCTGATGGAAAAGTACCTGCTCGAAGGGACCGTCAGCACGGAAGAGTTAGTGGCCGTTCTGCCGAAGGCGCTCGCCGCCGGCACCGTCATCCCCGTCCTGTTCGCGTCGGGCAAGAAGGACATCGGCATCTCGGAACTCCTGGACGCTCTCGCCAAGTACGCCCTGTCACCGTGCCAGGGGAAGAAGCGCGTCGCCATCCGGGGCAGCGGCGACAAGTCTCAAGAAGTGACGCTCGATCCGAACGAATCGGGCGAATTCGTGGCGCAAGTCTTCAAGACGCTGACCGACAAGTTCGTGGGCCATCTGAGTTTCCTGCGCGTGTATAGCGGAAAACTGACGGCCGAGCAGCCGATCGTCAACCCGCGCACCGGCAAGTCGGCGCGAAGCGGCGGTCTTCTTCTGGTGCAAGGCAAGGGGCACAAGAACGTGACCGAGGCCATCCCCGGCGACATCGTGGCCGTCGCCAAGGTCGACGACCTGGCCATCGGCGACACGCTGGCGGCCAACGCGAACGCCCCGAAGTTACCGCGGCCCACGTTCCCGCTGCCGATGTTCGGCCTGGCGGTCGAGCCGAAGGCGCGCGGCGACGAGCAGAAGATCTCGGGCAGCCTGCACAAGATCGCCGACGAGGACGCCACCTTCAAGCTGACGCGCGACGGCCAAACCAAGGAACTGGTCATCACCGGCATGAGCCAGCTGCACCTCGACGTGATTCAGGGCCGGCTCAAGCGCCGCTTCGACCTGGAAATCGTCACGCACGAGCCGAAAATCCCCTACCGCGAGACGGTGACGGCGAAGGCCGAGGCCGACTATCGCCACAAGAAGCAGTCGGGCGGCCGGGGTCAGTTCGGCGAGGTCCACCTGCGCATCTATCCGCTGGCGCGCGACATCCACACCAAGGAGGCGTTCTTCGAGCGGTTCGCCACCAAGGAGCGCTTCGAGAAAGTCCGCGTCGATAGCAGCCATTACGACGCCGAACACAACTTCGGCTTCGTCGATCACATCATCGGCGGTTCGATCCCGATCCAGTACATCCCCGCTGTCGAGAAGGGCTGCAAGGAACTGCTGGAGTCGGGCGCCCTGGCGGGCTATCGCATTCAGGACGTGGCGGTCGAAATCCACTTCGGCAAGGAGCATCCGGTCGATAGCTCGGAAGCGGCCTTCAAGACGGCGGGCCGACTGGCGTTCAAGAAGGCGTTCCTCGCGGCCCATCCGGTGCTGCTGGAGCCGATCGTCGATCTCGAAGTGACGATCCCCTCGAAGTATACCGGCGCCATCCTGGGCGACCTGAACACCAAGCGGGCGCGCATCGAGAACCAGGACAGCCTGCCGGGCGACCTGGCTGTTTTGCAAGCGAAGGTGCCGCTCGCCGAGGTGACGCGCTACGCCGCCCAGCTGGGCAGCATCACGCAGGGCCAGGGATCGTACTCGATGGAGTTCAGCCACTACGATCCGGTGCCGGGCAACGTGCAGCAGCAGATCGTGAGCAAAGCGAAGCTGACGCACGATGAGGAAGAGTGATTGACGAGGCGAGCGGGGTCGCGTCAGCGCCCCGAGTACGGGGTCGCGTCAGCGCCCCGAGTACGGGGTCGCGTCAGCGCCCCGAGTACGGGGTCGCGTCAGCGCCCCGAGTACGGGG
>JBBSES010000598.1:0-3140 GCA_038239465.1 Gemmatales bacterium | reverse complement strand
CGGTGGACGGTGGACGGTGGACGGTGGACGGTGGACGGTGGACGGTGGACGGTGGACGGAAAATGCAAGTGAACGGTGGACGGCAAATGCAGCAAGTGGATTTTGTTCACCGTCCACCAACCACCGTCCACTTCTATTTGGTTGCAATCGGCCCCGTCGTCGGCTACAAAAACCCCACGGTCCCGGGCACGGCCGCGCAGGACTTTGGCCACACAAGGGGATAGGCCGCTGCGGTCGCGCCGGGATTAACAAGGAGATGTTCCCATGACGCGCGTCTCGATCTGGTCGCGGACCCTGCTGGGTTTGGCCCTGCTCGCCGGCATCGGCTTGATGCTCACCCCCGCCGGCAGCGCCGAAGAGAAGAAGACCCCCGATGTCATCTACGTGCCGACCCCGCAGGTCGTCGTGGACAAGATGCTCGAACTCGCCGACATCAAGAAGGACGACGTGGTCTACGACCTCGGCTGCGGCGACGCCCGCATTCCCGTCACCGCCTCGAAGAAGTACGGCTGCAAGTCGTTCGGGTTCGACATCGATCCCGACCGCATTAAGGACTCCAACGAGAACGTCAAGAAGAACGCGATGGAGAAGCTCGTCACCATCGAGAACAAGGACATCTTCACCCTCGACCTCAAGCCGGCCAACGTGGTCACGCTCTACCTGCTGCCGACGCTGAACGTCAAGCTGATCCCGCAGCTGGAGAAGCTGAAGGACGGCTCGCGCATCGTGTCGCACGACTTCGACATGAAGGGCGTCAAGCCGAAGAAGAAGGAGACGGTCAAGGTGGAAGGCGGCCGCGACCACACCGTTTACCTATGGGTCACGCCGTTGGAGAAGGAAAAGGAATAACGATCGGAATGGGCGAGCGGGGGGCTTAAGCCCCCTGAGCACATTTCTCAGGGGCTTACGCCCCCCGCTCGCCAAGCTTTGCATCACTTCTTGCCGATGCAAAACAAATTCGTCTTACCGCGGATATACAGTTTGCCGTCGGCCACCGCGGGGCTGGCCATGATCTCCTCGTTCATCGCGTTGCGGATCGGCTTCTCGAATTGCGGCTTCGCGGGGAAGACGTACACCGAGCCGTCCTCGGCCGGAGCGTAGACCTTGCCGTCGATCAGCACCGGCGACGCGGAGAAGCCGCCGCCGATGCGTTCGTTCCACATCTCCTTGCCGTCCTTCACCGAATAGCAGGCCGCGATGCCGCCGTCGTTGACGAAGTACAAATGATCGTCGTGGGCGAGCATGGTCGGCACGTAGGGGAAGACCTTCTTCTTCTCCCAGCTGACGCTCGGCTTGCCGTCGGCCGTGACGGCGACCATGTGCCGCGTGCCCGCGCCGTCGCCGCTGGAAATGAATACCAGGCCGCCCGCTGCGATGGGCGAGCCGACCGTGCGCTGCGGCGGCATGCCGGCGAACTTCCAGGCCCAGTTCCAGTTCTCGGCGCCGGTGGCCGGGTCATAGCTGGTGATGCCGGCCGTGCTGGCGCAGATCAGTTCCGTCTTGCCGTTCTCCTTTTCCTGCACGAAGGGCGTCGAGTAGCAGGAACGAAAGGGGTCGCGGCGCTTCTGCCAGGCGGCGGTGCCGTCCTTGGCGTTGAAGGCCAGCAGCACGGCGGCGCCGTCCTGGTCGTGGTTGTAGATGACCTTGTCGCCGACGATCATGGGCGATTGGCCGTGGCCGTGCTGGCTCTTGAAGGCGCCGAGGTCTTGCTTCCAGAGTTGCTTGCCCGCGAAGTCGAAGGCATAGAGGAAGACGTTGCTGCCGTCCCAGAAACTGGCGTAAACGCGCTGGCCATCGGTGGCCGGCGTCGAGGAAGCGAAGCTGTTCTTCTTGTGAATCTTGGCCGCGTCGCCGGAGATCGGCTTCGACCAGAGGATTTTGCCCTTGTTGGCCGCGTCGAGGCAGACCAGCGAGCGCGTCTTGCCGTCGGCGGAACTCGATTCGAGGAAGATGCGATCATCCCAGACGACGGGCGAGGAATAGCCGGCGCCGGGGATGGCCGTCTTCCACAGGACGTTTTTCGTGTCGCTAAACTCGGTGGGGACGTCCTTGTCGGACGCGATGCCGGTGCCGTTGGGTCCGCGGAAGCGCGGCCAGTTGGCGGCGGAAGCCAGGTCCGGCGCGACGGCCCCGCCGACCAGAAGAAGGAGGGCGAACATCGCGGAGCATTTGCGCATGGGAGGAATCCTCGAATCTCACGTTTGTCAACGGAAGTAGCGCGATTATCGCATAGCCGATGCGTCGGTCAAGCGGCCGGCGTTACGACGCCCGACATTAGGAGCAAGATGGCGGCAATTGGGCGACCACCTGCCATTGATGTAACCCGTGATATCGCTCCTCAGTTCGCCCCCCCGCCATAATTTCACGCGATCTTCCGTTGACTAATGAACGCCTGTTCGCCAAAGTAGGGCGTGTCGATTCCCCCGAATTCCCCCCCGGGGCAGCTGCATGTCGCTCGATCCCATCATCATTCGGCCCAATTTCGAGGTCGGCCCGCCCGCCAAATGCGCCTATCTCATCCTCGATACCGAGAGCGTGCCGGACGGCCGTCTCATTCACAAAATCAAGTATCCCGACGAACGGCTCAGCCCCGAGCAGGCCGTCGAGAAGGCGCAAGCGGAAGCGCGCGACAAGTCGTTCACCAACTCCGACTTCTTGCCGGTGGCCTTCCAGTATCCGGTGGCGGCGTGCGTTATCCGCGTCGGTCACGAGTTCAATCTGCAGCGCATCACCTGCCTGGACGCCCCGGACTTTCGGCCGCGCGAGATCACGCGGACCTTCTGGGAGGGGGTGGCCAAGCACAAGGCCAAGCTGGTCACGTTCAACGGCCGCGCCTTCGACATGCCGCTGCTGGAGACGGCCGCCTTCCGTTACGGATGCAGCGCCCGCGACTACTTCCAGAACAGCCGCAATCGCTATAGCGGCGCTATCGACCTCATGGAGTGGTTCACCAACTTCGGCGCCGCGCGGCAGGGAGGAATGAAGCTCGACCTGTTCGCCAAGCTGCTGGGCAAGCCGGGCAAGATGGCCGTCAGCGGCGACCAGGTCTACGCCATGCACCAGGCCGGCCGTTCTCAGGAGATCAACGACTACTGCATGTACGACACGCTCGACACCTACTTCGTCTTCCTGCGCACGCG
>JBBSES010000597.1:0-3141 GCA_038239465.1 Gemmatales bacterium | reverse complement strand
TTCTGCGAAGCGTCGCTAACAGGAATTGGAGATTCACCATGTCACGCCTCGACGGTTCCGTCTCGCGCCGCGATTTGCTGAAATTCGCGGCCGCCGGGCTGCTTGGCGCCTCGCCTTCCGGCTGGTTCGGCCTCCTCGCCGACCGGGCCGCCGCCGCCGCGACCGAGGGCGTCAAGCACAAGTCGTGCATTCTCCTCTGGATGGCGGGCGGCCCGAGCCAGGCGCACACCTTCGACGTGAAGCCGGATGGCCCCTTCAAGACCATCGCCACCGACGTGCCAACGATTCGCGTCAGCGAGCATCTGCCCAAGGTCGCCCAGCAGATGAAGCACATGGCACTGCTGCGGTCGATGAGTACCGGCGACGGCAACCATCAGACCGCGACCTACCTGATGCACACCGGCTTCCGCAAGGGGTCGGGCGGCGGCCTGGTGCATCCGAGCCTGGGGGCGATGGTCGCGGCCGACCTGGGCCGGCCGGAGTTCGAGTTGCCGAACTTCGTGGCCGTCGGCAATACGCTCGGCCCCGGCTACCTCGGTCCCAAGCACGCGCCGCTCATGGTCGGTGACTTCGAGCGCGGCCTGCCCGACTTGAAGCCCTTCACCGACAGCGACGACGTGGACGCCAAGGCCAGCCTCGTCGATGAACTCGATCGGGCGTTCCTCAACGAGTACCAGGCGCAGGCGATCAAGGCGCATCAAACCAGCTATCAGCGGGCCGTGCAGCTGATGCACTCCTCCAAGACGAAAGCCTTCGAGCTAGGCGGCGAGCCGGAAGCGGTCCGTGCCGCCTACGGCAAGGGCCGCTTCGGTCAGGGCTGCCTGCTCGCTCGCCGTCTCGTGGAAACGGGCGTGCCGTTCGTGGAAGTGTCGCTCGGCGGCTGGGACACGCACGCCAACGCCAACGAGCGCGTCAAGAAACTGAGCGACGAATTCGACCCGGCGATGGCCACGCTTATCGCGGAACTAAAGCAGCGCGGCTTGCTCGATAGCACGCTCGTCATCTGGATGGGCGAGTTCGGCCGCTCGCCCAACAACGGCAGCGCCCACTATGCGCGCGCCTGGACCAGCGTCCTTGCCGGCGCGGGCCTCAAGACCGGCAAGGTCGTCGGCGGCACCGACGCCAAGGGCGCCGACGTGAAGGACCGCCCCATAAGCAGCGGCGACTTCATGGCCACCGTCTGCAAGGCGCTGGGCATCGACCCCACCAAGAGCTATATGGCACGCGGCGGCCGACCGATGGACAAGGTCGCCAAGGACGCCAAGCCAGTGGCGCAAGTGTTCGCATAGCGCGAAACGCGAAGCAAAAGGAGAGGAATTTAAGCGTGAACCGCGAACCGTCGCGTCGGCGTCGAGTGAAGGCTGATTTCCCGGTATCGCGGCCGCACGCGCCGCCGCCCGAAGTCACCTACGATGTGGAACTCGTCCCCCTGCCGCCGCGCCGCTCGTCCGCGCTTCGGTTCGTCGGCCAAGCGGCCTTCGTGGCGTTCTTCGCCGTCGGCTGCGTGGCCATCGGCTGGTTCGTCTTTCGCGGCCCCGGTAGCCGCTTCCTTCCCGCCCGCTGGCAACCCGAGGCACCAGCGCCGGCCGTCCAGGCTAGTGTGCCGCCGACGATGGCCACGGAAGTGGTTCACGCTTTGGCGACCGTCCCAGAACGGCCCCCGGAGACGAAGCCCCTCGAAACCAAGCCGGCGTCCACGACGAAGGCGCTCATCTTCGAGAAAGACATCTTGCCACTCTTTCGCGCGAAATGCCTCAACTGCCACGGGGCCAACAAGAAGAACGGCGGCCTCGACATGCGCACGGTGGCCGCGCTGCTCAAGGGCGGCGAGGGAGGCACGGCGCTCGTTCCCGGCAAACCCGACAAAAGCCCCATCTACGAACAGGTCAGAAGCAACGCCATGCCGCCGAACAAGGCCAATCGACTGACGGCGACGGAGAAGGCGCTCATTCAGGACTGGATCGCGGGCGGCGCGAAAGACAACGCCAATACGGCCGCGAAGCGGTGAGATATTGGTTATCGGCTGATCCCTTCACGGCACCGCTTCCAGGTATTCCACCTCGGGCAGATGGCGGCGCAACTCCTGCTCGATGCCCATGACGGCGGCCTGGATACTGCTGGGGCAATGTCCGCAGACGCCGCCGAGGCGCACCCGCGCCACGCCGTCGCTGACATCGAGGACTTCGATGGCGGTGCCGTCCATTTCCAGCGCCGGGCCGACGTGTTCGGCGAGGACTCGTTCGACGCGGTCTTTCAACGTCATGATTTCAAGCTCCCGTGGCCGAGGAGGGACGCGGCTTGCTCCACGTCGCGCCGCAGCTGTTCGACGAGTTGCGCGACGCCGGCAAAGGGCCGGGTATCGCGCAGGCGATCCACGAAATCGACGGCGAGCACCTGGCCGTAGAGGTCGCCCGTGTAGCCAATCAAATGCACTTCCACCTTGCGCGTCTGGCCGCCGAACGTGGGATTCGGCCCAACGTTGGCGGCGCCGGGCCAGCGCGCGCCGTCTTCGAGGAAAGCGCGCACGGCGTAGACGCCATCGCCGGGAATAAGCGTTTTGGCTTCGGTCAGGTTGGCCGTCGGAAAGCCGAGGCCGGCCCCGCGGCTTTCGCCGGTGCCCACGCGGCCGCGCAAGCAATAGGGTCGGCCGAGGTACGTCGCCGCCGTGCCGACGGCGCCGCGCAACAGGGCGTCCTTGACGCGGCTGGTCGAGACCGCGACGCCGTCCACGCCGAAGGGCGGCACGATTTGGAAGGCGATGCCCGCCTGGTGGGACAATGCATGCAGCGTTTCGACATTTCCGCTCCGGTCGCGGCCAAAGCCGAAGTTTTCCCCCTCGACGAGGGCCCGCGCCTGCAAGCCGCGGACGATGACCTGGGCGAAGAATTCGTCGGCCGTGAGTTGCAGCAACCCTGGCGTGGTGCGCAGGATAACGACGCGGTCGGCACCGTTGGCGCAGAGTAATTCCGCGCGATCGACGGCGGTGGTCAGCACCGGCTGGAAGCGCTCGGGGCGCAGCAGCTGGAGCGGATGCGGGTCGAACGTCATGGCAACCGTGGGGCCGCCCAGGCGCGTCGCCTGGCGGCGCGTTTCGGTCAACAGGGCGAGATGGCCGCGATGAACGCCGTCGAAGTTGCCGAT
>JBBSES010000596.1:0-3161 GCA_038239465.1 Gemmatales bacterium | reverse complement strand
GGGCCTCGGTTTCCTGGCCAAGGGGCCGGTCGCGGTGGTACTGCCCCTGGCGGTCATCAACCTCTATCTGCTCTGGAGCCGTCAACTCCGGCGCATGCTTCACCCTTTCTTGCTGTACGGCATCTTTCTGTGGATCGTCGTGGCCGTCCCGTGGTTCGCCCTCGTCGGCGCCGAGACCAAGGGCGATTTCTTGCGCGGCTTCTTCCTGACGCACAACGTCAGCCGTTTCCGCGCGCCGATGGAAGGCCACGGCGGGCCGGTGTACTATCACGTCCTCAGCTTGATCGCCGGCTTCCTGCCCTGGTCGGCGTTCCTCGGGCCGGTCGTCTGGAACGCCTGGCGCGAAGACCGACAACGGCCGCCCGCTAGCGAAGGACGGCCCTATGCCATTCGCTTCCTGGCCTGTTGGATCGCCGTCTATTTCATCTTCTTTTCGATCAGCAGTACCAAACTACCCAGCTACCTTTTGCCGCTGTATCCCGCCGTGGCGTTGCTCACGGGCCGCATGTTGGAACGATGGCGGCGCGGCGAAATCAGTCTATCGCGCTGGCTGACGGCCACGGCCCTGGCGTGCTGGGCCTCGGTCGGCCTCGGCCTGACGCTCGGCGTGCTATTCGCTGGCGGCGTCCTGCCCTTGCCGGCACTGCGTCATCCTTTGCCCGGCCTGGAAAACGCCGCCTTTCTCGGCCTGCTTCCCCTGGCGGGGGCGGCCGCGGCCTGGCTCTGCCTGCGCCGTCAGTCGCGCGGCGGCGCGCTGGGAGCGCTGTGCGTCAGCGCCATCCTCTTTTCGCTCGGCGTTTTCACGAACGGCGCGGCGGTCGTCGATGCCCTCAAGGCGCCGCGCTCCCTGGTCGAACAGAGCCAGGCACGGCAACTCGAGCGCGAGGTCCGCGTCGGCTGCTTCGAGTGGTTTCAACCCAGCCTGGTCTTCTACTGCGGCCGTGAGGTCACGCGCCTCAACGACGAACGGCAAACGCTCGAATTCTTGCGATATCCGGTGCCGGTGTTTCTGTTCGTGCCGGCGCCGGTGTGGCAGGGGTTGGAGCCAAAGGTCGAAGGGCCGTATCGTCTGTGTGGTCGGCAGTACGACCTCTACCGCCACTGCGAGGTCGTGGTCGTCACCAACGATTAACTGTCCCTGGCTTTTCGCCTCGGACACGCGCCGCTTGACGCCCGCCGCCATTCGTTTACACTCGTTGGACCTTTTCCGCACCCAGAGAGACGGAGCCGCCCATGCCGGAAGTCCGACTGTACGCTTCGGAAGCCGATAGCACGCGCCTGCCCCCGGTATGCATGCGCTGCGGCGCCCCGGCGACCACCTACGACGTCAAGAAATTCTCGTGGCATCCGCCCTGGGTCTACCTCCTCATCTTGGGCGGTCTGCTGCCGCTGATCATCGTCAGCCTCATCGTCACGAAACGCATGACCGTACGCGGCCCGTTCTGCGATACGCACCGCAACCATTGGACCTGGCGCTCCTGGCTTTCGGGTTTGAGCTTGTTGGCCTTGGTCGTCTTCGGCGTCGGCGCCATCGCCCTGATGATCTCCGAGGCTCTGCCGAAGAACGTCACGGCCCTGGCGTGTGTTGGCACGGTATTGCTCGGCGTCGCCTGGATGGTCCTGGCCATCGTGCTGCAATCGAGCAGCGTCGGCGTCAGCGAGATCACCGACCGCCACATTACCTTGAAGGGTGTCGCCTTCGCCTTTGGCGAAGCCCTGCGCCGCGAGCGCTCGGCCACTGCCTACGGCTACGGCTATCAAGAGGACGATTTCCGGCTGCCACGGCGCTCCTCCTCCGGCGTGCCCGTCGTGCTGATCGTCTTCGGCATAGCCATCGTTTTAATCGTCGCACTGGCGGCGATCGCCACCGTCGGCGAAAACCCCTCGTCTCAGTTCCCGAAGATGGTCGGCACGCCATTCATCGACAACGAAAATCATTTCCGGCTGAAATCGCCCGGCGGCCGTTGGACGCTGCTGACTCGACAAGAAGTGCGGGCGAACAATCCGCAGGCGGTGGGCGGCGCCAAACGCGGCACCGACGACATTTACTGCAGCGTGCTGGTGGAGGACGCGCCCCTCGATTTTCGGGTGGCGGGACGCGAGAAAGAGGTGGCCGAGGAGTTGATGGCGGGCGCCAACTTGAAAGATCTACGTTCCGAGAGCATCACTCCCCTCACCTTTAAGGGAATCAAGGCGGTTCGCTATCGCTTCACGGCCTCCACGGACGACGGGCGGGTTCGCGTCGTCAACACGGTTTTCGTCTACGGGGGCAAGATTTATCAACTCTTTTGCGCCGGCGCGTTGCACGAGGTGCTGGCCGACGGCAGTGCCTTCCAGCCCTTTTGGGACGCTTTCGAATTGTTGCCGGCGGACAATCCGCTGAAGGGGCGCGAGGAAGAATAGGCGGTCACTGGCTTCACACCTTGACCGCCTCCGTTTCCGCGAGCGCGGCGGATGCCGGCGCTTCCTGCCCGACCGATTCCAGGTTGATCCCCGCGGTCTCGATGCCGAAGCGCCAGGTGATCGCCGCGCCGAGCAAGGACGTGCCGACCAGGAAATAAAGCAGGATCGACGTGCCGAGGTCGTGCAGGAGGATGGGAAACAAGAAGCTGGTCAAGACGGCGCCGACCTTGGCCGCAGAGGCAGCGAAGCCGGCGCCCATGCCGCGGATGTGCGTCGGAAAGACCTCGCCAGCGATCAGGTAAGTCATGGCGTTGGGGCCGAGATTGGTCATGAAGTTGAAGAGCATGAAGCCGGCGAAGATGAAGAACAGCTGCGCGCCGCCGCTGAAATGCGCCGAGAGCGACGCCACCAGCAAACCCGTCGCGCAGCCGACGAAGCCGAAGATTTGCAGGCGGATGCGGCCTAGCTTGTCCGCGAGCCAGACGGCGCCGACGATGCCGACGATCAGCAGCGCGTCAATGAGGGCCGCGCCGCGCGTGGCCACCACGTCGTTGTGAATGAGTTCGGCCAGGTTGCGCGACTGCTCGCTTTTGGCCCCGATGGTGGCCGCGAGAATGGTCGGCGTGAAGATGCCGATGCCGTAGGTGCCCAGGTCCTGCAAGAACCAAGGCACCGAAGCCAGGATGGTGGCGCGACGATGCTTGCGCGTGAACAATTGGGCATACGACCCTTTCACATCGGCGGCGTGGTGCTGGTGC
>JBBSES010000595.1:0-3189 GCA_038239465.1 Gemmatales bacterium | reverse complement strand
GAATCATACGACAGCCCCCTTTTCTCGATGGTAGAGCGACGCGCGGAGGGCGGGAAGCCGCGCCGCGCGTCGGGAGAACGAAATGTTCGTCGGATCGTCAATCGTCGTCGCGGAAGATATCGTGGCACTTGATGCAGGATTTGCCCATGACGTCGGCGGCTTTCTTGACGCCCGCGGGGTCTTTCTTCTCGACGGCGGCGGCGAGCGCCAGACCGCCCGTTTTCATTTCCTTGGACCAGGCGACCCAGTCGGCGACCTTCTTCTTCTTGTCGTCCTTGGCCGGCGCCTTCACTTCGGCGAAGGCGGCGAGGGCAACCACGCGGTAGCCCAGCATCTTGAGCGCGTCGCTTTCCTTCGCCAGCGCGGCCGGCGACAATTCGTCTTCGCGCAGGGAGTCGATCTTGGCTTCGATGCCGTCGGGCTTGATGGTATCGGCCTGTACGCCCACGCCGGCGCCGCCGGCCTTGCGGAGCTTGAACAGCTTCATGACGGGCTTTAGTCCGAGGCTCTTCAGCATGGCCGCGTCCTTGCTCACGTCGGCCTTCGGGTCCTTCGCCAGCATCTCGGCGATCTTGTCGATGTCGGCGCGCGGGTTCTTGTCGTCCGCGGCGCTGCCCGGCCCGACCAGGCCGAGGATCGTCAGGCCAAGGACCACGGCGGCGACTGCCGTCGGGCGTGCGTTCCAACTCATGCGTCTCTCCCATCGCGGTGGATAAATCCGGTCATTGCCGGCCCCAGCCAAAGCCTATCGCGGCGCGGGCCGCTCCGCAACCGCGCCGCTTCAATCGCGGCGAAACTCTTGATGGCAGCGGTTGCACGTTTCGTTCAAGCGAACCACGGTCTTGTAGGCCGTCGCGCCATCCTTCGCCTTCACCGCGGCGGCCAGGTCGAGGGCGTCCTGCTTCATGGCGGTACACGCCTTTTTCCATTCGTCGGCCTTCATCTTCGGAACGTGAAAGGCCATCAGGTCGGCCACGACTACCGAATGATAGGCGGCCCGGCGCAGGTCGTCGGTCAGCGCCTTGGCGGGCACGGCCTTGTCCGGGCTGCTGCCCAGGTCGGTAAATAAGTCCTCGTAGCCGAGGCCGCCGAGGTTCTCGTGCCGGTACTGCTGCATTAGTTCCTTGTAATCGGTGCGGTCGTCCAGCTTGACCCGTTCTTTCTTGGCCTTGGGGTCGAACTTCAAAGTCTTCAGTGCGTCCACCTGTTTGAGGGCGGCCGGGAAATCTTTCTTGCGGATGGTGGCGGCCAGTTCCAGAGCGGCGTCGCGGAGCGTGGCTCGCTGGGCGGCGTCGGGGCCGTCGAGGCTTTGCTGGGCAACCTCGGCGATCAAGATTGCCGTAGTAGCCGCCTTGCGCACCTCGCGCGGGCTTACCTCTCCTTTGACGCTGGCGCGGATCACTTCCATCGATTTCGCCACCAGAGCGGCGTAGTCGTCATCCGGCACGGAGGGAGCGGCGGCGAGCGCGGCGGCGGCAAGCGCGACGGCCAACCAGCGAGCGCGGAAGGGCATGACTACCTCTCAAAGAGAATCGATCACGAAAGCACGACAACACAAAAAAAACGAAGAGGGGAGGAGCGATTGCAACCATTCCTTCCGGTTCTTTTTCTTTCGTGTTTTCGTGTTCCCATTGCATTCGAGCCAGAGTGAGCGCTCACGGCTTCTCGCGGAGATCCTTGTGGCATGCCAGGCAGGTCGTCGTCAAGCGGCTCACGGCGGCGGCACCGACCTTGGCGGCGTCCTTGTCCTTGAGCGCCTCGACCAGCTCCTGGGCACCCGTGCGCAGTGCTTCCATACGCTTCTGATACTCTTCCGGCTTGGTCTTGAATTTCTGGCCCAGCGCCAGGTCGGCCGTCAGGACAATCTGCTCGGCTTCCAGGACGAAGTCGTCCTTGAGTTCCTCGCGCGGCAAGGCGGGCTTCATGGAAGTGCTAATGCGGTTGAGCCGGCTATAGACGCCCCAACCGCCGCGCGAGACCGGCCGAAATTGGTGCATGAGCGGCGGGAACTCGATGTGGCCTTCCAGCTTGATCTTTTCCTTCTTGGCCTTGGGGTCGGCCTCCAGGGTCGGGATGGCCTCGGCTAGTTTGGCGGCTTCTTTAGCGTTGCCCGCCTTGAGGGTGTCGGCCACTTTCAGGGCGGCGTCGCGCACCGTGGCCCGTTGCTGGCCGTCGGCGCCGCTCAGGTTCTGCTGCGCGGCCGAGGCGAGCAACACCGCGGCGACCCGTGCCTTGGAGATATTCTCGTCGTTGGGCGTGCCCTTCAACGCCTCGGCGATCCCCTTGGTGAAGCGCTTCACGAGCTTGGGATAGTCGGCGTCGGAGACGAGGGGGTCTTTCGGATCGGCGGCACGTCCCAGCGTCTCGGCGCCGAAGGCGAGGCCGAGCGCCAGGAGCAATCCGGTCTTGGTCAATAAAGCTGCCCGTGCGTGCAAGGTCATGCGACACTCCCCGCGAGAAACAGTCTGGATGCCCGGCCGCGCTCCAGGCGTTGGTTCAATCATAAAAAGCCCCATCCCCATTGCAAGGGGCGGCGCGGCATTTCGCCCGACTCGAGATTCACGCGGGGAAGTGTCGGGTTTCTTTTGCCCCCGTCGGCGGCGCGGTCTATGCTAGGAAAGATCGCGCCCTTGCTCTTCGGACGGAATTGCGGCGCGGATGGTTCCCCCTCGCGCCTCCGACCGACCCCCTTGCAGAGAGGCCGCCACCACCATGACGGGCTTCCCGCGCCCCGATCCCGCCGCCGGCGACCGGCGCACCAGCGGCCATTTGACCCGCCCGCCCGACGCTCCCGTGCCGGACGGCCCTTCCCTGCTGCCGCCCGACGCCGACTTGCCGGCCGGCAGCCGCGCCTTTCTCGACAAATTGCTGCGCATCCAACTCGTCGGCCCCAGTCAGGTGGGCATGTTCCTGCGTGAGTCCACGCGCCGTCCCGATCAGGTGGCCAACGTTGACGCGCTGGGCAACGCCCTCGTGCAAGCCGGCGTGCTGATGCCGTATCAACTGACGCGCATCGAGGCCGGCACCACGCATGGCCTGCTCCTGGGCAACCATCGCGTCCTGGAACGGCTCGGCTCCGGCAGCATGGGCGTCGTCTTTTTGGCCGAACATACCCTGCTCAAGCGGCGCGTCGCCATCAAGGTCTTGCCGGTGGACGACAACCTGCCGCCCGCCCTGCTGGAACGCTTC
>JBBSES010000594.1:0-3193 GCA_038239465.1 Gemmatales bacterium | reverse complement strand
GGCGAGCGAGGTCGCGTAAGCGCCCCGAGAACGGGAGTAAATCGCGCTCCGCGCTCGGGGCGCTTACGTGACCCCGCTCGCCGGCACGGCGAAACGGGTTGTTACTTAACCACTTTGGCGAGGATATCGCTCTCGCGCATGATCTTGAGTTCGCGGTTGCCGACTTCGATATCGTTGCCGGCGTAGCGCCCGAAGAGGACTTCATCGCCCTTGACGACGGCGAGATGGCTGCGTTCGCCGTTGTCGCGGAGCTTGCCCGGCCCAACGGCCAGGACGCGGCCGCGGCTCGGCTTCTGCTTGGCCGTGTCGGGCAGCAAAATACCGCCGGCCGTCTTCTCCTCGGCCTCCAGCGCTTCCACCACGACGCGATCGTCCAACGGCCGCACGTTCAGGCTCGCTTCTTCCTTCTTTGCCATGATGTTAACCCTTGTTAATGATTAAGTGTTGGCGAGCGGAGGGCGTAAGCCCTCCGTGACTTGGGCACCGTGCCACCACGGAGGGCTTACGCCCCCCGATCGCCCGCCATAGCGCTTCGCGCTTACATATCCATTCCCATGCCGCCCATGCCGCCCATGCCGCCCATGCCGCCCATCATTCCGCCCATGCCGCCCATACCACCGCCCATGCCACCCATGCCGCCCATGCCGCCGCCGTGGTGGTCGTCGTGGGCGTCCTTCTCGTCCTTGGTGGGGATGTCGGCGATGAGGGATTCGGTGGTGAGGAGCAGTGCGGCGACGCTGGCGCCGTTTTGCAGGGCGCTGCGCGTCACCTTGACGGGATCGACGACGCCGGCCTTGCGCAGGTCGCCGTAGGTGTTCTTGTCGGCGTCGAAGCCGTAGTTCTTTTCCTTGCTCTTGCGGATGTTCGACACCACCACCGTGCCGTCGAGGCCGGCGTTTTCGGCGATGAGGCGGGCGGGCATTTCCATGGCGCGTTGCAGCACACGGACGCCGATGGCTTCGTCGCCTTCGAGCTTGAACTTCTCGAGCGCCAGGCTGGCCTTGAGGAGAGCCACGCCGCCGCCGGGCACGATTCCTTCGGCGAGGGCCGCGCGGGTCGCGTGCAGGGCGTCTTCGTAGAGCGCCTTGCGTTCCTTCATTTCGGTTTCCGTAGCGGCGCCGACCTTGACTTGGGCCACGCCGCCGGCCAGCTTCGCCAGGCGTTCTTGCAATTTTTCCTTGTCGTAGTCGCTGTCGGTGCGCTCGATTTCCTTGCGGATCATCTCGGCGCGGCCATCGACGGCTTTCTTGTCGCCGGCGCCTTCCGTGACCGTGGTGTTCTCGGCGTCGATCTTGACTTTCTTGGCCCGGCCCAGGTCGCTCACCTTGACGTTTTCGAGCTGAATGCCCAGATCCTTGAAGATCGCCTTGCCGCCGGTCAGGGCGGCGAGGTCTTCGAGCATCGCCTTGCGACGGTCGCCGTAGCCGGGGGCCTTGACGGCGGCCACCTGCAGGATGCCCTTGAGCTTGTTGAGGACGAGCGTCGCCAGCGCGTCGCCTTCCAGGTCTTCCGCGATGATGAGCAGCGGCTTCTTTTCCTTCGAGATCGTTTCCAGCAGCGGAATCAGGTTGCGCGCCGAGTTGATCTTCTCCTCGTAGATGAGGATGTACGGGTTTTCCAACTCGACCGTCAGCGTTTCCTGATTGGTGGCGAAGTGCGGCGACAGGTAGCCGCGATCGAACTGCATGCCCTGGACGACGACCACTTCGGTATCGGCCGTCTTGCCTTCCTCGACGGTGATGACGCCGTCGGCGCCGACGCGCTTGAGCGCCTCGGCCAACTTCTTGCCGATCTCGGGATTATTGTTGCTGGCGATGGTGGCGACTTCGGTGATTTCTTTTTCGTTCTTGGCGTCGATGGTCTCGGCCATCTTGTGCAGTTCTTCGACGACGCGATCGACGGCCTTATGGATGCCGCGGCTCAGGGCCATCGGGTCGGCGCCCGCCGCGACCGACTTCAAGCCTTCGCGGTAGACGAACTCGGCGAGGACGGTCGCGGTGGTGGTGCCGTCGCCGGCCACGTCGCTGGTCTTGCTAGCGGCTTCTTTGACCAGCTGAGCGCCCATATTCTCATAGGGGTCGGACAGTTCGATGTCTTCCGCGACAGTGACGCCGTCCTTGGTGACGGTCGGGCTGCCCCAGCCCTTGTCGAGTACGGCGTTGCGGCCGCGCGGCCCCAGCGTCGAGCGTACCGCCCGGGCCAGCTTGCTGACGCCGGCCAAAAGCTTCTGCCGGGCTTCATCGCTGTAAGCCAGTTGTTTCGCCCCCATCCAGCTATCTCCTTTAATTCAACCCTGCCTCGGCCGAGCGCCGAAGCACGAAGAGAAAATCTTCCGATCGGTTGCCACCCCTCAAGCAAGGGGTGTGCCGCCGTCGCTGATAGACATAAAGCTAATTATGATTGATGTTTGCGTATCGAGTCCAGCTGCGCTTCGAGGCCTTTCGCTGTCAATGTGGCAGACGCTCAATCGAAGCGCGACCAAAATTGTCACGTACACTCCTTCGCGCCGAACGTCTGAGCAATTAAGATGGCGTGAAGGTTTGAAGTCGTTCCAGCCGCCGGTTTTTCGCGCCGTCTCCCACCAAATGTTCGTCCCGCCACCGAGGTGTTCACCCATGCCCGTTATCTTTCGTTGGACCGGCGCCCTGTTGCTCGCGTGCGGATTAGCCGTGGTCGCCCTGTCGGAGGCACAAGCCAAGATCCCGGCCGCGTTCCCGCTCAAGGGGGCACTCGACGAGCATTTCATCGTCGTCGCCAAGGTGGAAAAGCTGCTGCCCGACAAGCCCGCCATGATGCTCAAGGTGGACGAGGTACTAAAGGGCAAGCCGGCGTTCACGAAGATGCCCGTGGTGCTGGAAGGCAGCGACGAGGCCAAGAAGGAAAAGCAAGTGCCGCAGCTGCTCAAGCGTGTGGCCGAGGGCGTGCCGCTCGTCGTGTTCGTTAGCAAGAAGGGCAAGAAATACACCGGCTTCGGCTACACCAATGGCACCTGGTTCCAGATGCTCGGCACGACCGACGGCGACGATCTCAAATGGGAGTTTTTGAACTTTGAGCCGGTGCTGCGGCAGACGTTCAAGGGCACCACGCAAGAGTTGAAGCAGGCATGCGTCGATGGCCTGTCCGGCAAGAAGGAACCGCCCGAGGTGGACCTGAAAGAGAAGCCGGGCATCGGGCCTGAACTTTCCAAATAAAT
>JBBSES010000593.1:0-3201 GCA_038239465.1 Gemmatales bacterium | reverse complement strand
GTTCGTCGGCTCTTGGTCCTGGCAGTGTCGAACGACAAGGACGTGCCGGGCATCGTCCGCGTGCTGGCGCAGCACTTCGCCCGAGCGTATGTGACGCGCTTCACCAGCAACCCGCGCGGCGTGGCGGCCGACCAACTGGCGGCGTTGTGGACCGAGGCCGGCGGCGCCGAAGCCATTGCGTGCGCGGCGCCGGAAGAGGCGTGGCGGGCCGCCCGGCAGGCGGCGGCCGCGGACGATCTCATCTGCGTCGCCGGGTCGGTCTTCCTGGCGGGCGAATTGCGGCCGACGGTTTGTGCCACGGAGGAACGACGACATGCATGAATACTCAAGCGCGAACCCATCGTCGCTGTTCGGTATCCCCGTATTGGGCACGATATCCGTGTTCGACACCCACCAGAGACGAGGGAAACAATGGACGAGCGCATCCTGCTGATCGGTTTCGACGCTCCCGAAACGGCTGCCCTGGTCGAACGGCTGCCCTATCCGTGCGTAAGCCACGAGATGCTGCCCCGCATCGTCGTCGATAGTGGTCAATTGCGCGTCGAGACGCCCCACGGCGGTCGTTACGTCCGTGTCTCGCGCGTCGTCTTCCACGGCATCTTCGAGCACGATTTGGAATTTCTCGCCGGCCTGGCCCTGTGGGGCGGCCCCTGTTTCCCGAACCCGGCCGCCATGATGGATTGCCGCCTGCGCTCGCCGTGCCTGGTACATGCCCTACGCTTTACCCGTTTTGGCGGCTTGCGCGGCTATGCATCGCCGGGGGCGGAGTATGTCGCCGAATCGGCGAGCGTCGCCAAGTGGGGCAACTGGCACTGCGGCGAGAACAAGGAGCGGTTCACGGGACCTTGGGCGGCCACGGAGCCGACGCTGTTCGAACCGTTCGTTTCTGGCGAAGCGGTGCGCGTCATCGTTATCGGCGGCACGGCTCGGCAGATTCGCCTCGCGGGCGACGACTGGCGCAAATCGGTCCACGGCAGCGGAGCGGCGTTCATGGCCGCCGATCCCGAATTGGTCGCCGACACCCGCGCCATCCAACAGGGCCTGGGCCTGGATATCATCGCCAACGACTACATAGCATCGTCGGCCGGCCATTATCTCCTGGAAGTCAATCACATCCCCAGCCTCACCTGCTTTCCCGAATTGTGGCAAGATTATCTGGAAGTGGTCGTCGCCTGGATAACAGGCGACAATGCGAAGGTGGAATAAACGGAGGCTAAGCCACGGCGGACGAACTCCTGATCGCGTGCGTGGATGTCGATTACCGCGTCAAGGGTGCCGTCGCGGCGGCCCTGTGGTTTCGCGGTTGGGACGCCGCCGCGAGTGAATCGCAGGCGGTCGCTTCGTTCCCGCAAGTGGATGCCTATGAGTCAGGAGCGTTCTATCGCCGCGAATTGCCCTGTTTGCTAGGCGTATTGGCGCGTGGGCCGCGCGCCGACGTGGTCGTGATCGACGGCTATGTCTGGCTCGAAGACGGGGCCTTCGGGCTGGGTGCCTATCTCCATGCCGCGCATGGCGGTGTGGTGGTCGGGGTGGCCAAGACGCGCTTCGTCAGCGCGACTGACGCGGTGGCCGTTTATCGCGGCGGTAGCCGGTCGCCGCTGTTCGTGTCGGCCATCGGCATGACGGCTCAAGAAGCGGCGGCGCATGTTGCGGCCATGCACGGGCCGTATCGCGTGCCGACACTGCCGCAACAGGTGGACGCCCTGGCGCGGAGCGCTCCGAAAGCCTTCTGACGCCGAGGTATCCTCTCATGACCTCCTGTACTGAACTCCCCGCCAACCTGCCCGTCCCCGCCGACGATGGCGCCTGTGATCATTTGCCCGGTCTAACGCTGCCGTCCATCTCGCTGCCAACGACCGCGAATCGCTCGGTGAACCTCGCCGCGCAGCCGAGCCGCGTGGTTGCCTACTTCTACCCGATGACCGGACGGCCCAGCGTACCGCTGCCCGACGGTTGGGATGCCATCCCCGGAGCGCGCGGTTGCACCCCGCAATCGTGCGGCTTTCGGGACCATGCCGGCGAGTTGGCCGCGTTCGGGGCCACGGTATTCGGCGTCAGCACTCAGCCATTGGCCGAGCAAACCGAGGCGGCCACGCGGCTGCACCTGCCCTTCGAACTAGTGAGCGACGAGCGACTGGAACTCGTCACGGCCCTGCGCCTGCCGCTGTTCGAGGCGGGCGGCCGACGCCTGGTGCGCCGGCTGACACTGGTAATCGCGGACGGCCGGATCGAACATGTCTTTTACCCGGTGTTCCCGCCGGATACACACGCCGCCAAAGTGGTCGAATGGCTCGCGCGCCTCAATAGCTGACGCGCTCGGCCTTGCCGTCCTGAAAGATGATCGTCGCGTCGGCATCGACCTTATCCGTCACGCCGTCCCTGGTGCGTTTGAAATAGCTGAAAAAGCGGTAGTCGGGACCGTCCGACGTCTTGTGAGGCGTGCCGACTGCGCGAATCACTTCCTCCTCGCTCTTGCCGACCACGAGGGCGTCGAACTCCTCGCGGCTGAATACTTTCTCCGGTTGGGTCGTGTCGGTCGCCTGGCGCGAACAACCTGCCAGACACAGCGCGGCCAGCAACCACAGGGTGCGTTTGACGAACATGAGCCTTCCTTTCCGGGGGGCGAGAATGGCATGGTCCAGCGAACGCGACTAATAACGCAAATGACGTTCCATTCGCGGTGGGGTAAAAAGAAGATACAGGTTGTTCGAGTCGTCTTTGGAAATGGCCTTCGACATACCTAGTGCAGTGTCAAGGCTTGACTTTAGGGTCGCGGGTCTGAATTCTGGCGTATTCAGCTACGGGGGTCGGTGTCTGAGTAGCTGTATTCGCCAGAATTCAGACGAAGTGCGGGACGCCGCTACCCTAAATCGAGGCTTTGACGCAGCATTAGCGGCAAAGGGGAATCACGATGGAAACCGAATCGACCGCCTCCGCCCCACCAACCGGGTGGGCGGGACGCTGGGAACCGACGCTCTCCCGCTGGCTCGGCTGGCTGCCGGGCGTCGCGTTCCTCGTTATCGGCCTTTCGCAGACCTCATGGCTGTTGCGTATCGGCTTTTGTCTGTGCGCCTTGGACCTTGTCCAGTGGCTGATCGCGCGCACCGACGACGAGCGCCGCTCTCGCCTGCTTCGCGCCCGCCGGGTCTTGCTGCCGCTGATGATTGCCGGGGCGATGCTCTGCCTGATTGGCGGCGTGGC
>JBBSES010000592.1:0-3202 GCA_038239465.1 Gemmatales bacterium | reverse complement strand
TGGGTGCCCCCCGCGCCCGGGTGGCGGGGGGGTGTGTGGTGCCCGCGCGCGGCCGGGGGCCCCCCCCCAACACGGCGATAAAATTTGAAATGCCTTGGGAGGTTGTCATGATCGACGCGATGACGTCCAAGCCAATCCAAGTAACCGACGAATGGGAACGCGGCGCGGAAATCTGGCTGCCGTTTAGCCAATTAGAGCAAGTAAAAACCCTGCTCGATGAAATTCAGGCTTCCTATTGGGTTGATGAAGAGGTGATTTCGTTCGATGGAAAGCCCGAGGTAGCGATTATCAATCTCGGCCGGCGCAACGATATGAAACAGATTCAGCGGTTGCTCGATAGCACTCCCTAGCCGCTTCCAGGACAGACACCATGGCGCTCGCGGACGACATCGAAGCCCTCAGGCAGCGCACGCTCCTGGCGCTGGACGCGAGCCACGACTACTACACCTTTACGAAACGGGCTTGGCGCCTGATGCGTCAAGTCGTCAGAGAAGGTCGAGAATTCTCCTTCTGGAATCCGGCGACCGGCACTCGGCTCGATCAACAAGGGCTTGTCCGGCGGGGACGCATATACGTCGCCGACAACCTTATCGTCTCGACCTTCCAGCAGTTCGTCTCGCTATTGGAAGAATTTTTCTTCGGCCTCCTCCGCTGCTGGCTGACCGCCTTTCCCGGCAGTCTGTTGAAAAAGCAGGTCGAGCTGAGCTTCGTCTTGAATGCCCCGGACAAAGCGGCCGTTCTTTCAATGGTCATCGATAGAGAACTGAACGAATGGAAGTACGAGCGTCTGGCCGAGTGGTTCGCCCGTTTGCAGCGCCTCGTCAACCTCGGCTGCCCGACCGCCGACGAGATTGAGAATCTCGCCGAGATCAAGGCGGCGCGCGACGTTTTGGTTCACAACAACGGCATCGCCAACGCGATTTATATTGCTAAGGCCGGAAGGTGCGCCCGAGCGCGCGATGGAGACGAACTGGAATTCCCGGAGCAATATCACCGCGATAGCTGGCGAATAATACGGAAGGTAGTTGAGGAATTATCCACCGCCGCCATCGCCAAAGCACGATGAAACGGCGCCGATTTGGAGGACTTCGATGCCGCTGACGTTTTTCGACACTTGCCCCGAGTGCAAGAACAGGATCCCCAAGGGGCAACCGTGCCCCACATGTGCGCCGGTCCACGAGGACCAGCAAGAAGATAGCACGGCGGTAGCCGAAGGACTTCGGCCAGAAATGGCCAAGGAGTATGCCCGATGCAAACGCCTGCACATATTCAGATATACCATATACATCTTATTGATGGCCGGCACGGCGGTGATGGGAATGTTGACTTTCGCCGTCCTGGTCCTGATCGCCTTGATTGGGGACGAAGAACCAGGCGTTCTCTTTTGGACCATTCCCCCTGCCATCGGCCTGCTGGTGCTCATCCTGACGATTCGGGGCTTCGAATACCTGTATCCCTTCGATTTGCTCTGTCCGAACTGCGATGTTCGACTCGATGAGATCGGTCTGAACGGCCGCCACTGCCCTCAATGCGACATGCGACTTCATTAAGCCAACCCGCCCTCCACCGGAGTGATATCCATCATGCTTCGTTCCCGCTATTGCCTGTGCGTCCTCTGTGCCGCCGTCGCCCTGGCGCTGGCCGCCGTCTTCCTGGCCGCGCCGCCTTCGGCGACGGCTCAGGACAAGCCGGCCGACGCCAAGAAGAAGCTCAGCTTCATCGACGACATCGCCCCCATCTTCAAGGAAAACTGTTTCGCCTGCCACGACGGCAAGAAGAAGAAGGGCGGCCTCGACATGACCACATACGAGGCCATGCGCAAGCCGGGCAACACCTTCGAGGACTGCATCACCGACAAGAACCCCGCCGAAAGCGGCCTGGTCGAACGCCTGAAACTGGCCAAGGCGCACGCCAAGCGTATGCCGCCGCCGAAGGAAAGCCCGGAACCGTTGCCCAAGGAGAAGATCGCCCTGATCGAACAGTGGATTACCGAGGGGGCCGAGTGCGACGTGGACAAGAAGGGCGACCTGCTCAAGGAACTGCGCGCCCGTTGGAAGCCGCCGGCGCCGCCCGCCGTCTACCCGCGGCCGGCCCTGGTCAACTCGCTGGCCTTCACGCCGGATAACGCCAAAGTCGTCGTCAGCGGCCATCACGAATTGACCGTCTGGAACGTCGAGTCGGCCAAACTGGAGAAACGCATCTATACTCGCGCCGAACGCGCCTATGCCATGCTCTTCCTGCCCGATGGCAAACTCGCCGTGGCGGGCGGCCGGCCGGGGCAAGAAGGCGACGTCTGCATCTACGACATCGACGGCGGCAAACCGGCCGATGTCGGCGGCGTCGCCGTAAGCGATGGCGTCAACGACAAGGCGGTCCTCCTCTCTCGGTTAGTGGCCACCGAGGATTCGATCCTCTGCCTGACGGCCAGTGCCGACGGCAAGAAACTCGCCGCCGGCGGTTGCGACCGCCTCGTCCGCGTCTGGGATCTGAGCGGCGGCTACGCGGCCGCCAAGATGGACACGCCCATCGAGAACCACGCCGATTGGGTCCTCGCCGTCGCCCTGGCCCCCGACGGCAAGCACCTATTCACTTCAAGCCGCGACAAGACGGCCAAGGTCTACGACCTGACGACACGCGAATCGGTACAGACGTTTGGCGACCATCAGCAACCCGTCTATGGCGTCGCCGTCAAGGGAGACGGCAAGCTCGGCTACTCCGTCGGCGAAGACGGCCAGCTGCGGACCTGGAACGTCATCATCGACGGCAAGGGCGAGGGCAAGCAGGTGCGCAACGTCGGCGCCCACGGGAAAGCGGCGCTGAAGCTAGTGATGAATCCGAAGCAGCCGTTGCTGGGCACCTGCGGCGCCGACAACACCGCTAAGGTGTGGAACGCCGACAGCGGCGCCGCCGTCGCCACCCTGGGCGGCCATACCGATCAGGTCTTCGCCGTCGCCTTCAGCCCCGACGGCACGCTCGTCGCCTCCGGGTCCTACAACGGCGAGGTCAAGCTCTGGAAGCTGGCCGACCCGAAGATGCCGCTCAAGGCGTTCAACGCCACGCCGGGCGCGGAGAAGTAAGGCAAACACAAGGCGAGCGGGGGGGGGGGGGGGGCCGCCGGGGGGGGCCACCCCCCCCGGGCGGCCCGGCCCCCCCCCCCCCCCCGCGCGGGCCGAGGGAGGCCCCAGCGGACACCAAAAAAACC
>JBBSES010000591.1:0-3205 GCA_038239465.1 Gemmatales bacterium | reverse complement strand
TTCGCGGCGCTAACCGGCACGGCACGGTCGTGGTGACGCATCAATACATCGAGATACGATCGGTCGGCGACGCGATCGACTTTATTGAGCACGAGCAAGGTCGGATTGGACGCGCAGCCGATCTCTTCCAGCACCTTTTTCACGGCCTGGATGTGGTCCTCGGCCGCGGCGCTGCTGGCATCGACGACGTGCAAAAGCAATCGAGCTTGCCGCGTCTCCTCCAGCGTCGCCTTGAACGAGGCCACCAGATGATGCGGCAACTCGCGGATGAAGCCGACGGTGTCGCTGAGCAGAACGCGGCCCCAGTCCTTCAAGTGCCATTGCCGCGTGCGCGTGTCCAGCGTCGAAAAGAGCTTGTCCTCGACGTAAACGCCAGCGCCGGTGAGGCGGTTCATGAGCGTACTCTTGCCGGCGTTGGTGTAGCCGACGAGCGATACCGTCTGCTCCTCGCGGCGGCTGCGTACCTCGCGTTCCTTGCGCGCCTGCACTTCGACGAGACGGGCCTTCAAGTCGCGGATGCGCAGATCGACGAGGCGGCGATCCTCCTCCAGCTGGGTTTCGCCGGGACCGCGCAGGCCGATGCCGCCCTTGATGCGTCCCAGGTGGGTCCACAGGTTCTTGAGGCGCGGTAGCGAGTATTCCAGCTGGGCCAACTCGACTTGCAGGCGTGCCTCGACGGAGCGGGCACGGCTGGCGAAGATGTCGAGAATGACCTCGCTGCGGTCGAGGACTTTCAAGCCGAGGCGCTTTTCGAGATTGCGTCCCTGCGGCGCGGCCAGGTCGTTGTCGAAGATGACGACGTCGGCATCGGTGGCGGCGGCGAGTTCTTGCAGTTCGTCCACCTTGCCCTTGCCGATGTAAGTGGCCGGGTTGATGCGCTCGCGCTTTTGCGTGAGGCCGCCGACGACGACGGCGCCGGCGGTCGTCGCCAGGCCGCGGATTTCGTCGAGCGGATCGTCGCCGATCCAGGGGCGGTCGGGCAGGCCGACGCTCACCAGAATGGCGCGTTCGAGGTGGATCGTGAGTTCGGTGCGTGAGGTGTCGAGCGGCACGTTGGGTTATCTATCCTCCTTCATCGCTCCATTATAACCCCGCGGACAAGCCCACGCCAACGCGCGGGAAGGTAAATCGGCTGGGAAGAAGCATCGCCGGACCAGACGGCCAGGGCGCGGCCCATCATGGCGAAGCGAATAGCCGTGATCAGGACGATCGAGACACGGAAGAAGACGAGTCGGATCGCCCCCTCGCGCGCCGCGGCGGCCGCCAGGGTCAAGCCGATGGCATTGCTGGTGACGAAGACCGGGTAATAGAGGAACGTGACCCAGCCGAACGCGACCGCCAGGCGGCGCGTGGGGCGATCGGCGGCGAAGCAGGCGACTGGCAAAATCCACAGCAAGAACTGCGGCGAATAGAACAGCGCGAACGACATGAAGCCGAGCAGGGAAACGAGCAGCGCGTTGACCAACTCGCCGAAAGTCTTCGGCCTCAGCGCCGCTGCCCCGAAGGCGCAGACCAGTTGGGCGACCAGCGGCAGCGGCCCGGACAGGACCGGATGGCCGTCGAACAGCAAGGCCGTCAGGTAGAAGAAAGCGTCGTAGGAAGTTTCCCCGGTGTTGACCCGCCGCGCGTGAAAGCGAAATGGCGCCAGCATGGCGTCGAACCCCGCGAAGCCCCAAACCGCGAGATTGCACAGCACGAACGGGCCGACGCACAGGGCCAGCGCTCCCAGCGCCGTCCGCCAGCCGCGGTTGCGCAAGATGTAAATCAGCACGGCCGGCAGGGCGAATAACGCATATCCCTTTAGCGCGACCGTCAGGCCGATCCAGAGGGCACCGCGCAAGTGGCGCCCCTCGCGGAAGGCGAAGAGCGCGAGCAGCGTCGTCGCCGCGGGGTAGACGTCGAAGCGCAGCAGGGCGAAGCAGACGGCGCCCGGCGTCAGCCAGACCCAGAGCGCATCGGGATCGATGCGCGTGGCGATGGCGTGGCCCATGGCCAGGAAGACGAGCCACGAGAAGCCGATCCAGAGCAGGGCATAGCTGCGAACGTCACCGGGCAAGGGCATGCAATGGTCGTTGGCCACGCGGCAGGCGGCGAAGAGCAAATTGGCCAGGAGTGGATATTCCGAGGGCACGTCGCGGTAGAGGACGCCATCGCCCGCGGCCCAGCGGCTTTCGCTATAAAAAAGCGCCACGTCGTGGGTATCGAACCAATGCGTCTTGGGTACGAAGTGAAGGAAGACGTAGGCGACCAGGATGCCGGCGACGGCCAGGGACGCCAGGCCCGTATAATACGCGCGCGAGGGTTGCAAGCGGCCGAGCATCCTCGTCTCCTTGCCAGAAGTGGGCGGGGCGACGCGCGAAGTGTAAAGCGTCGGCGGGCCAGCGGTCAACGCCGGTTTGCGAGGGAGCTTTGTCGAAAGCCGAAGTGTTGTGGACGCCTAGCGGGCGCCGCTTTGGATTCGTAGAGTAAGACGAATTGTGTTCTTGGCGCGCGAGGGGCGTTAGCCCCCCGTGGATTTCCCTCAGAGAACCACGGGAGGCTTACGCCCCCCGCTCGCCGGGATATCCGAACGGCGAACCCGGAGAACGACCTTGTCCCTGATCGTGCAGAAGTTCGGCGGCAGTTCCGTGGCCACCGCCGAGCGCATTCGCGCCGCCGCCCGCCGGGCCTTGCGCTCGCGGCAAGAGGGAAATCAGGTTATCGTCGTCGTCAGCGCCCGCGGCGACACCACGGACGAACTCATCTCCCTGGCGCGCGAGATCACCGACCATCCGCCGGCGCGCGAGATGGACATGCTCCTCTCCACCGGCGAGCAGATTTCCATCGCCCTCATGGCCATGGCCATCGAGGCGCTCGGGCAGCCGGCCATCAGCTTCACCGGCGCGCAAATCGGCATCGTCACCGACAGCTACCACACCAAGGCGCGCATCAAGAACATCTCGACACAGCGCATGCGCAGCGCTCTCGACGAAGGCAAGGTCGTCATCGTTGCCGGCTTTCAGGGGATCGACGAGAACTACAACATCACCACGCTGGGGCGCGGCGGCTCCGACACCACCGCCGTCGCCCTCGCCGCCGTCATGAAGCACGAACCCAGCGGCGGCAACGGCGCCGTCGGCTGCGAGTTCTACACCGACGTGGATGGCATCTACACCACCGACCCGCGCATCGTCCCCGAGGCACGCAAGCTCGACGTCATCAGCTA
>JBBSES010000590.1:0-3218 GCA_038239465.1 Gemmatales bacterium | reverse complement strand
GCGCCGGAGAAGCTGCCCGACGCCGTCCAGAAGGCCGTGGCCACGAAGTTTCCCGGCTTGGAGATCAAGAAGGCGGAGCGCGTCGAAAAGGGCACGGTCATCGTCTTCGAGGTTCTGGTCGCGACCGAAAAGGGCGATAAGGAAGTGGTCTTTGCGCCGGAGGGCAAAGAGGTAACGGCCGAGGAGGGGGGCGAAGAAGAAGTGCCGCTGGCCAAGCTTCCCGAGAAGGTGACGGCCGCCGTGAAGGCGAAGTTCCCCGGCGCCGAACTGGTGAAGGCCTCGAAGGAGAAGCAGGACGAAGAGATCGTCTTCGAGGTGGCCATCAAGCTCAAGGGGCAAAATATCGAGGTGACGCTCAAGGCCGACGGCACCATCATCGAGATCGAGAAGGAGATCGAGGCCAAGGATCTGCCGGCCGCCGTTACCAAGGCGCTGGAAGCGAAGTATCCCAAGGCCACGTACAAGGTCGTCGAGGAAGTGACCAAGGGCGACAAGGTGGCGTACGAGGTCTTGCTCGTCACCGCGGAAAAGAAGACCATCGAAGTCGTCTTCGACGCGGACGGCAAGTTCGTGCGCGAGGAAATTAAGAAAGAAACCGAGAAGCCGAAGGAATAGTCCCCGGTTGTCGGCGCGCGGGGGGCAGCGATGCCTCCGCTCGCCGCCCTGAGACGCGCTTATGGGCATTCGCATTCTCGTCGTCGAGGACGAGGCCGCCATCGCCGACTTCACGGTGCGCGGCCTGCGCGAGGAAGGCTTCACGGTCGAACACGTGGCCGACGGCGACAGCGCCTGGCACGCTCTGGCAGGCTCTTCGTGGGACCTGGTGCTGCTCGACTGGTGGCTGCCCGGCCCCGACGGCCTGACGCTCTTGAAGCGTTTCCGCGTGGCCGGGAACGCCACGCCTGTCTTGTTCCTGACGGCGCGCGACGCCATTTCCGATCGGGTGCGTGGCCTGGACGCCGGCGCCGACGATTACCTGTGCAAACCCTTCGCCTTCGCCGAGCTTCTCGCCCGCGTGCGGGCGCTGGCCCGCAGGCCGGCCGTCACTTCCTCGGCGATCTTGACGCATCGAGACGTAACCATCGACCTGACCACGCAGCGCGCCCAGCGCGCGGGACAGCCGCTGTCCTTGAAGGCCAAGGAGCAGTCCTTGTTGATGTTCTTCCTGCGGCATCCCGGCGTCGTCCTGTCGCGGACGCGCATTTACGAACAGGTGTGGGAAGAGCGCTTCGACGGGCTATCCAACACGCTGGAGGTCCACGTCATGGAACTACGCCGCAAGCTGGAGGCGCACGGCCCGCGCCTGATCCACACGCTGCGCAATCGCGGCTACGTCTTCGGCGAGATACCGAGTTCGCCGCCGGAGGAGACATGAGCCTGACGACGCGGCTATCGGCGTTCTTTCTGGCTGCCCTGGCCCTGGTGCTGGTCGGCTTTTCGCTCGCCCTTTATGGGGTGGCTCACGTCTATTTGCACCGCCAACTGGACGAGCGCCTGAGTACCACGCTTGACACTCTGGCCGCCTCGTTCGAAATCAACGCCGACGGCATCGAGTGGGAGCCGCAAGAACGCTTGATACTCCTGGGACAAGACGAGGCTCCCGACCGCGTGCGCTGGACGGTCGCCACCCCCCGCGGCGAAACCCTGGGCCTATCGAGGAACCTGAATAGACTCAGTTTCCTTGCGAGCACCATGGCGAGACCAGACGACGACAATCCCGAGACGACATCGCTCCGGTGGCAGGTCGATGAATATCGCCTGGCGCGGCGTTGGTTGCGGCCCCCGGCGAAGATGGGAGAGTCGAACGACCACGATTCGCAGGACAGTCAAGGACATATTCAGCAGGAAGGAGATCGCAATGGCGCTCAGGAGCGACGCCATTCCGCGCTGCTGTTGACCGCGGCCCTCTCCGTGGAGCCGACCACCTTGTTGCTCAAGCAACTGGCGATGGCGCTCGTCGGCCTATCGCTGGGGGTATGGGTGCTCGCGGCCATCGTTGGCCAGCGCGTCTGCCGCCGCGCGCTCGCCCCCCTTACCGAAATGGCCGTCGCCGCTCGAGCGATGGATGTCGCCGACCTCGGGCAGCGCTTGCCCAGCCCGCAAACGGGCGATGAACTGCAAGCGCTGGGCGGCGCCTTTAACGACTTGCTGACGCGCGTCCACGAGGCCTTCGAGCGCCAGCGCCGCTTCACCGGCGACGCCTCGCATCAATTGCGCACGCCCTTGACCGCCATGCTCGGCCAGGTCGAGGTCGTGCTGCGCCGCGACCGTTCCGCCGACGAGTATCAAAAGGTGCTGGGCATCGTTCACGCGCAGGCGATCGAGTTGCGGCACATTGTCGAAACGCTCCTGTTCCTGGCCCGCGCCGACGCCGAGGGAATGCTGCCCGATCTAGAAGCCGTGGACCTGGCTCTTTGGCTGCCGGAGTACGCCCGGCGCTGGGCCGACCACCCGCGCGGCACGGATGTGCGCTGGCGCGAGGCCGGCCATGCCTGTGTGGCGCGCATTCAGTCCCCCTTGCTCGGCCAATTGCTGGATAACTTGCTCGATAACGCCTTTAAATATAGCCAACCCGGTACGCCCGTCGAAGTGAGCCTCGACGGTACGGCGACCGCTCTGGCGCTGACTGTCGCGGATCACGGCCAGGGGATCGCCGCCGTCGATGTGCCTCACGTCTTCGAGCCGTTCTATCGCTCCTCCCGTGGCTCCAACCCCGTGCAAGGCGGGTATGGCCTCGGCCTTGCGGTGGCGCGGCGCATCGCCGTCGCTCTCGGAGGCACCTTGAACGTCGCCAGCGATCTCGGGCAAGGCAGCCGCTTCACCCTTTGCTTGCCGCACGCGCCGGCCCTGGCCGAGTAGTTTCATCCCTTCCTAGCCCGGCGTACAATTTCCCACGTGGCATCGGACGGACACCTTACGGGAGTTCAACATGAGCATTTCGAGACGATCGTTTCTGGCGTTCGCGGCCCTGCGCAGCGCGTTGACCGGGCAGGGATTTGCGGCGGAAGTCGCGCCGATTACCGGCCCGATGTACCAGTTGTTCATCTTCTTTATGATTACCGACCCGAAAAGCACGGTCAAGACGCGCCGGGGGCAGATGCTCGTCGCCTTTTGCGTGGCGGCAATGGAGTGCGTCCTGCGTCTGATGCACAATATCCATGCGCCGTATTACGCGCTGTTTACGGTCGGCCCGCTTGCCAACGCGATTGAAATTTGGG
>JBBSES010000589.1:0-3221 GCA_038239465.1 Gemmatales bacterium | reverse complement strand
TCGCCAGTATCCATCACCCCTGCTTCACGGCCTCCAATTCCGACTTGTACCGCGCCTCCGGCGTATCGTCGAGGTTGTACCCCTGCTCCTTGTCGGCGACGAACCACTTCGGATCGAACTCGATGCGCTTCTGCAGCTTCATCGCCATGTTCGCGGTCAGGGCGATGATGGCGTCGGCCATCGCCACCCGGCCGTGGCAGCGCGGCAGCTGGCGATCGGACTTGTTCCCCTCGTCCCAGGTGCGGATGCAGTAGGCGAAGTGTTCCATTTCCTCGCGGTAGCCTCGGCTTACCGTGCCGGAGCCGAGGGCGACGGAGCCAGCGTTTTGCGCCTTGCTGGCGACGGGGCCGGTCGAGGCGGAACTGTCGAGCGCCGGAGCGCCGCCGCCCGCGTCCTTGACGCCGACGGCCGTGGAGCGGCCGCCGCGTTCGGGCCACATCATGACTTCTTGTTCCAGGTTCGTCACCAGCGTGCCGCGCGAACCCATGACCGTTTCGCCGTATGGCTCGAACGAGTTGGTGTTGACCGACGAGTAGGTGACGACCACCTTGTCGCTGGCGTCCTTGATGGCCTTGCGCTCGGCGTCCGTGAAGTAACCTTTGCCGGGGAACTCGAAGGTCGTGAAGATCGAGTCGTCGATCTCGCGTTGGTCCTTGTAGAACATCTTGTAGCCGACGCCGGAAACGGCCAACGGCTTCACCTTGCCCAGGAAGATACTGCACGCATCCAGTTGATGGCTGCCTAGCTCCGCCATCAGACCGCCGCCGGTCTTGTTGTAGAGCCGCCAGCGAATCAGTTGCTCCAGGCTGTCGTAGCCGTAGTCCTTGTACTTGTCCTTCAGGGCGTCCACGTCGGCCTGGTAGAAAGGCGGGTTCCAGCCGTCCTTGTACTTGGGCGGCGGGAACTCCTTGCCCGTTGCCAGGGGCCAACGGACGTTCGGGTCAGCGCTATAGGGCCAGCTGTTGTTGCGGTGCCACAGGGCGCGGATGTGCTTCACGTCGCCGAGGACGCCGCTTTGCATGACCTCGACGCAGTGGGCGTAGAGCAGGCTGTAATGGCGTTGATGGCCAATGGAGAGGATGCGATCCGTTTCCTCCGCCACCTGGATCATCTGCTTGCATTGCTTGATATTGTGGGCCATCAGCTTTTCGCACAGGACGTGCTTGCCGGCGCGCATGGCGTCGATGGCGACGGGGGCGTGCAGGTGCAGCGGCAGGGCGATGATGACGGCTTCGATCTCGGGATTGGCGAGAAGCTCCTGATACTTCTCGTAGACCTTGATCGACTTTGGACAGTCGTTGCCGTAAATGCGTTTGAGGCCGAGCCGCGGCGGCTTGGCCTCGCCGTCGAAGATGCGCTCGACGTTGGTGGGGCGGATGTCGCAGACGGCGACGATCTCGGTGTAGTTCGGATTGTGGAAGCCGGTGAGGACGCCGCCTTCATCGCCGGCGCCGATGAGGCCGACCTTGACCGGCTTGCCCGCGACCTTGTCGTGGCTGTAGCCGAAGTAGGCGGCGGCCGAGATGGGCACGACGGCGCCGGCGGCGATCAGCCCCTTCATGAAGTCGCGGCGGTTCGGCTTGCCGGCGGTCTTGTCGGCCTCGGCTTGCAGGGCGAATTGGCCGACGGCGCGCTCGAAATTGGCTTTGCCGACCTCTTTTTGCTCGGGCGTCAGATCAATGGCCATGCGCGGGTTCCTTCGGAGAGGGATTAAGGTCGGGTTCGTGGGAGCCGTTGGTATTCGTGGGGGCCAGTTCGGGACGGATGCCGGCGGACGGCGCCGGCGCCGGTTTGCCCCGGTAGCGCCAGGGGTTGAGCAGGGATATCAAGCCATCGACGCCGACCCAACGGCCGCTGCGCGTCGTCGCCAGCGTCAACAGGGCCAGCATTTCGATGAGGTTCTTGTTGACGTAGAAGTAGTGCCCTTCCACCTTCGGATTGTCGGGTAGCCAGGGGAACGGCGGCATCGCTAGATAGAAGGAGAGCAAGAGCAACGCGCCGGCGACGCACGAGGTCCGCGTGAACAGGCCGATGAGCAGGCAGCCGCCGATGGCCAACAAGCCATAACGCACGGCGTTGTCGGCCCACGTCTGCCGGTTCCAGCTGGTGAGCCAACGCCCGTCGCTCCAGCTGGGCTGCAAGGGTGTCGCCTGGAAGTCCTTCATCGTCGGATGATGGACGACGGGCGCCTCGCGCAGCGCGGCAGCCATCGCCGGACCTTCGTCGTCGAGCGTGAATTCGGGCGGGTCGAGCGTTTTCTTTTGCTCGGGCGTGAGGACTTCCCGCAGGGACTTCTTCAAGTCGAGCTTGCGGCCGGCGAACTCGGCGAGCAAGTCGCCGCGGACGCGGTACATGTCGGCCTTGGCGGCCGCGAGCTTGGCGTTGACGCTGGGGCCGAACGTGGTGAGCGACTTCTTCTCCAGGTCGCTTACTTCCTTGGCCTTTTTGGTGTACTCGACGAAGCGTTGTCGCGGCGATTGCTCGATCTCGACGGTGACGCCGTAGGCCGACTTGCTCACCTTCTTGCCGGGGCCGATGCCGGCGAGCCAGCTGGCCAGCTGAGTCTTGTAGGCGTCCAGTTTCTCGCGGGCCACTTCCCATTGCTCGGGATGAGCGGGCAGCTGATAGTGCGTCGAAAAGCGCTCGAAGGTGTCATCCCATTCGCGGTCAAGGACGGGGGGCAACTGCTTTTCGGGCGCTTCCGCGAAGTAATCCACGAGCGGATCGCCCGCCAAGGCGTGGAAGCCGTCGGCGAGGGGGCCGGTCGCTTCGCGCAAATAGCCGGCGCTGCTCCAGGCGGGGTTATTGAGCTTTTCGACCCCCTCGAAGAAGAAGTGCCAGCCGATGGCCAGGCGCAACAGGACGAGAAAGACAGGAGTAAGTCGGGTCATGAAATAAGCCGTCGTGGGGGAGAGTTACACGTCGGACGGATCGATCAAGTCCAGCGCCGTCCCGAGGGCCATTGGTTGGGCGACGCCGTCGGCCAGGAGCAGCGCTCCGACCTCGGGATGCTCGGCGCAATAGGCACGCGCGAAGTCCACTCCGGCGACGAAAAAGGCGGTGGCCAGGGCGTCGGCCTCGGCCGCCGTGGGAGCGAGGGCGGTGGCGCTGGCGATTCCCTCGGCCGGCCAGCCGGTGCGCGGGTCGAGGATGTGGCCGAGCTTTCGGCCATTCACCTCCAGGTGCTGGAACGTGGCCGCCGAGGTCGCCAGGCCGCGGTC
>JBBSES010000588.1:0-3222 GCA_038239465.1 Gemmatales bacterium | reverse complement strand
CGCTGCTAAACCTCCAAGAATTTGTAATTGTTACCATTCAATTACTGCCCGTTCCGACCTCTCGCAATCGGCCCATTCCCCAACTTCCTTCCGGCTCGCACATTAAACGCACGTCTCGGGCAAAAACCCCATCGTTGGCAGCCCCGGCTCAAGTTTTGCGTGTAGACTTGCGGCGGACCCATCTGCCACGGGGCTTGCGGCCCCCGCCCGTCACTCCCTGCATTTCAGGAGGCCGTGGGCATGGCTTTGCGCCGGCATCTCGTCATCGTGTGCATCAGCGCCCTCTGCTCGATGGGCGCCTCGTTCCGCACCGCCAACTTCGTCGTGGACGCGCCCACGCCGCAGATCGCTCAGCAAATCGGCCAGTACGCGGAACACTACCGGCAAGAAAAGGCCATGCTCTGGCTAGGGCGCGAGATGCCGCCATGGCCGGAGCCGTGCCCCCTCAAGGTGACGGTGCAAATGAGCGGCGCCGGCGGCGCCACCTCTTTCGCCTTCGACAATGGCCGCATCCTGAAACAAAATATGCACATCGAAGGCTCGCTCGACCGGCTGCTCGCCAGCGTGCTGCCGCACGAGATCACGCATACGGTCTTCGCCCACTATTTCCGCTGCCCGGTGCCGCGCTGGTCCGATGAGGGCGGCGCCGTGCTATCCGAGGACGACGCCGAGCGCAACCGCCACGACCGCCTGTGCCGCGACATCCTCAACACGCCGGGCCGGGCCATTCCGTTGCGCCGCCTGTTCGCGTTGCGCGAGTATCCCAGTGACGTGATGGCGCTTTATGCCCAGGGGTTCTCGGTGGTCAACTTTTTGGTGGCGCAGAGCAACCGGCAAGCGTTCCTGGCCTTCATTGCCCAGGGAATGCAAGAGGGCTGGGACAAGGCGTGCCAGGTGCATTACCGCTACAAGAGCGTCGATGAACTGGAGCAGGCCTGGCTGCAAAAGCTGCGCGATACGCGACGGCAGCCGGAGCAGCTGGCGCAGGCCGGCCAACCGCCGGCGCCCCAAGCGACGCCCGCGCCGCAAGCGATCCTGGTGCGGCAGACGGCGCCGCCGGTGCAGCCCGTCTTGGCCGGCGCGTCGGCGATTTATCGCGGCCAGTCGTCGGAACCGGATGGCCTTCGCCTCGGCGAGCCGGTCAGCCCGAACACGATGCCGCCCGCGCCCGCGATGCCGGAAAACGGTTGGCGGCCAGTGCCGCCAAACAACCCAGCGCCGCAGGTGCAATTGGGTCCGCCGCTGTTCGGGCCGGTCCCCTCGGCGGGCTATCGGCATCAATAGCCCGGCGCGTCGCGCTTGCGGATTCGCGGAATTCGCCCTAGAATTGCAAGGTTATTCTCCGCCGGTCGGTCGTGCCATCTGGCCCGACCAAGCCGGCCTTGCCGTCGCGCGGAGGACGGGAATGGCCCCCGATCGGCCACCCCTCGTGATGACGATCCCGAGCCACCCGGCCCACCTGGCGCGGGCGCGCACCTTCATCGTGGACGCCTGCCGCTCCGGCGGCTTCGATAACGATACCGCCCGCGCCTTCGCCCTCGCGGTCCACGAGGCCTTGCACAATGTCATTCGCCACGCGCACTTCCAGCAAGAGCACGTGCCGCTGGTGATTCACTGTTATCCATGCGTCGATCGCATCGAGGTCCACGTTCTCGACGAGGGCGAACCGTTCGACGTGACGGCGGTTCCGCACCTCGATCCCGGCGAGGTGCGCCTCGGCGGCCGCGGCGTTTTCTTGATGCGCACCTTGACCGACGAGTTGAGTTGTCGGCCGCGCGACGGCCGCGGCAACGTGCTGCGTCTGGTCAAACATCATGGCTCTAAACGATGTCCCGGAAATGGCGATGGCCATCCCGCGTGAGGCCGCGCCGCCGCTGCCATCGAAGGAGCAAGTACGCCGCGTTCAATGCGTCCGCCGCCCACCCTTTCTCAGCGATTCGCGCGGCGATTTATCTCATTCTCGTTCGATGGCGCGACGATATTGAAAGTGGCAGTCGAGAAGTGGGCAACTGAACAGGTGCCCGCCGCTCGAAGAGACAAGGGACGCGAAGGCAAAACCGCCGTCGCGTTCCGAAGCTCGGGGCCAAACCAAGGAAGGCGGTCGTCGTTCGACGGCCGATGACCCCGCGGAAGCGATCGACCTGGCCGTTCGGTTCCCGTCGAGACGGCCATGCCATTGCTTCCGCCGCACCCATATCCTTACAATGCCTGTCGCCGGAAGGCTCATTCCTTTCGCAATCCGGCGCCAGGGGAGAACGACCCATGCGGACCCATCACCTTAGTGTTTTGCAAGGTCCCGCCACCGCTGACCGCGCCTGGTGGCCACGGACTGCCGAGGAACTGATCGTCGAGGCGCGACCCTCTCCCACCAACCCTGAACCCTGCACCGAGGACGCCGTGCCCCGCCTCTCCGACTCCGACATCCGTGCCGAACTGGTGCTCCGCGTCCGCCGCGAGATCGCCGCCGGCATCTACGACACCCCCGAAAAATGGGGACTGGCCTTCGACCGCTTGATCGAAGACGAATGTTAAGCGAACGAGGCCGCCTACCGGGCGCTGGGCGACGAGGCATCGGCCCCCTCGTCGCCCAGCGCCCTTTTTGGTAGCCGTTGGCCGTCGGCCGTCGGGTGTATACAATTATCAAGAATCATTCTTGATTTCCGGGCCGGAGACGGGATCCTCTTGGATTCACGTCGGGCATCGGGGGAGGCGAGCCGTGCAACTGCCAGCGGTGGAAGTGTCGCAGAGTCCGGAAAACAAGTTCCGCGAGTACCTGTCGAGCCGGCCGCGCCCGCAGCGCTACACCGAGCAGCAGCGCGACATGGTCCGCTACATTTTCACGCAGCACAACCATTTCGACGCCGATCAACTGATCGACGACATGAAGACCGCCGGCTTCAGCGTCAGCCGGGCGACCGTCTATCGGACCCTGACGAAGCTGGTGGACGCGGGTCTGTTGCGCCGCCTCGAAATGGGGCCGCGCATGTTCTACGAACACGACTACGGCTATCCGCAGCACGAACACATGGTCTGCCAGAAGTGCGGCAAGATGATCGAGTTTCAAAACCCGACCATCGAGGGGATTATCGCCGAAGTCTGCCGGCAAAACGGCTTCCAGCAGAGCGGGCACACCTTCATCATTAGCGGCATTTGCATGGACTGCAACCGGGCGCGCATGACCAAGCGGCGATTGGATTTGGTGTGAGGGGTGTGGCGAGCGGG
>JBBSES010000587.1:0-3235 GCA_038239465.1 Gemmatales bacterium | reverse complement strand
GGCGCGTAGTTGGCGCCTGCCGTTTCTCGCCTCCTTCGTCTTTCATGCCCTGCTCGCGGTCGGTCTCTGGCAATGGTTGAGCGGCATCGCCATGCCGGAATGCCGGGAACCCACCAGGGAGCAGAGTTTTCCCGAAGAGGACTTCGGGCGCGATGTGGCGACCTTGGATGTCGATGTGCCGTTGCCGCCTTCTTTGCGGCCCAAGCCGGTCATTCCCACCGTCGAAGCAGGACCGGCGCCCGCGATTGGCCCGGCTCACGAAGTCGCCCCTGCGGTCGTGAACGAAACCGCGCCGCCTCGCGCGGCGGAAACGGTTGCGCAACCGGGCAATCCTGGCGGGACGGGCGCCGCCGGCCAGCCGACGACCACATTCTTCGACGTTCCCGCGCACGGGCAATCGGTGGCCTACGTCATCGACCGTTCGGCGAGCATGGGACCCAACGGCCGGCTCGCACTGGCGCGGCGCGAACTCCGGGCGAGTCTGGAACGATTGCCGCCATCCGCGCACTTTCAAGTGGTCGCCTACAATCGGCATGTCGAGACGTTGGGCAAGGAATTGTTACCGGCGACGGCAGCCAACCGGCAAGCGGCCCTGCGTTTCGTGGAAGACCTGGCGGCCGAGGGAGGCACCGACCACGCGCCGGCCCTGCGGCAGGCGCTGCGTTTCGAGGCGGAAGTGATTTATTTCCTGACCGACGCCGACGACTTGCAACCTCAAATGGTGCGCTCGTTGACCGCTTTGAACCAGGGCCATTGCGCCATTCACGCCATCGAACTGACGACGGTCAACCGCGACAAGTTGACCATGCCATTGCACGTCCTGGCCCGCGAAAATCGAGGGGCTTATCGAGCGGTCGGCGTCGAGTGACGGCGCCGGCTATTTCTTCGGCTTCTTACTCTTGGTTGGCGTCTTCTCCAGCATGGCGCGCAGCTGGGCGATCTCCGCCTCGGCGGCGACGCGCAACGCGGCCTCCCTATCGGCGCGGCCGCGTTCTTGCTCGGCGCGGCCGCGCTCTTGCTCGGCGCGGCCGCGCTCTTGCTCGGCGCGGCCGCGCTCCTGTTGAAACTGTCGCAGCAGTTCGTCCGGCAACGGCAACAGTTCGCCCCGGTGCCAGAAGCGCACCCAGGTTTTCTGGAGCGCGACTTCGAGTTCTAGTTCCTCAATCTCGTGCCGGCCAAGCTCGTTCGGCGGCACGCGCTCGTAGCCGTCGCCGGTGTGTCGATGAATGCGAAAGTCCTGCTTCTCGGGGTAGAACATCAAGCAGTAGGGCACCCGGAGTTCGCGTTCGTATTTCTTGAAACTCTGGCCATAATCCTTGCGATGACTGGCAGGCGAGACGTACTCGAACACGAGGAAGGGTTGAGCCGCTTCCAACTCGGCGGCGAATGACGTTTGCGTGACGGGGTTCTGCCGACTGAGGCGAACCATGTTGTCGGGAACGACTTGGCGTAACTGCCCTTCATAAAAATACTGGATCAGCAACTCGTTGAATACCTGAACGTCGGGCCGAAGGGCGCGGAGTACCGCCAGACTTTCCAGGGTGATTTCCCGTTGCGTGGATTGCGGTAATGCTTCCATGAAATGCTCCAGCGGCAAATTGCGGCAATATTCGTGCGCCGCCGCGTCGTAGTCGGCCACGGTCCAGCGCTTTTCTTGCAACTTGCCCATCGGCTTCTCTCCCCAGCTTCGCGCTCCCCGGTCGGGTCGCGGTTAAACATAATGGCCGTCAAACCTTGGCGACACATTCGCGCATATACCGTATGCTCTCCCGCGCGATCGTCTCCGGGTCCGGCTTGTAATCGAACACCTCCACCGATACCCAGCCGCCGTAGTCGGTATCGTGCAACGCACGGAAGATCGGCCCAAAGTCGATGGCGCCGAAGCCGGGGCCGCGCAGGTTGGCGTCGTTGGCGTGGAAGTGGCCGGTGTACTTGGCGTAGCGATGAATCAATGCCGGGATCGGCGTCGCTTCCGACGACATGGCGCGCACGTCCTGATGCAGGACGACATAGGGGGAATGCAGCCGATCGATCAGGACCACGGTTTCGGCGCAGGTGGTCAGGAAGTCGGCGTCGGGGGGCGCCAATGGTTCCAGGCAAAGGCGCACCCGGCAGTCGGCCAGCGTCGGCAGGATGCGCTGAAAGGTGTCGAAGGCGAAGTCGGTCGCTTGCGCCAGGGTGTGGCCGGCGGGGATGCGCCGCTGGGCGGGCGAGCCGAACACCATCAGGTCGCCGCCCAGGTCGCGCGCGCAGCGGGTCAGTTCGATGAGATAGTCGGCGGTGTTTCGACGGACGGTGTCGTCGGGCGAGGTGACGTGCAGCCCCTGCGTCTTGGCGAGCAGCCAGTGCAAGCCGATGATCGGCACGCCGCTGTCCTCGGCCACTTGGCGCAGCGTCTTGCGTTGTTCAGCGCTCACGTCGGTGATGCGCGGCGCCAGCGTGAATGGCGCTACTTCGAGGCCGGTGTAGCCGAGGGCGGCGGCGGTTTGGCAAACCCGCGCGTGGTCCCAGCCCTCGAACGTTTCGTTGCAGATGGCGTAACGCATATTTAAGGGATCTTCACCAGGCGAGCGTCGGGGTCGGTGGTCAGTTCCAGGGGGCCGGCGATCTTGTCGGCTTCGCGGTAGAAGTCGGCGGGGGTGGCGACCGCCCGGCCGTTGACGTGAGTGATTACTTGGTTGACCTTCATCGTGGCCGCCGCCTTGCTGCCCGCCTCGATTTCGCGGACCATGACTCCCGTCGGCGGAGTCGCCGGTGCGGGCACCACGCTGCGCGTCGCTTGCAAGAGAACGCTCAGATGATCGACGCGCAGGCCACGCACCGAGGGGGGCTTCTTCGAGGCGATGACCGTGCCGGGCACGTAGTATTTCGCCAGCATCACGGGGACGATCCGCGACGCTGCCGCTCCGGTTTGCACTTCGAGGCGTGCTTCGGTGCCGGCCAGGACCGTGCTGACGTGCAAGAACAGGTCGTCGTTGTCGGCGATGGCGATGTCGTTGACGCCCAGAACGATATCGCCGCCGCGCAGGCCAGCGCGGGCCGCGGGAGACCAGGGGGTCACGTCCTTAAGCACCACGCCCTTGCGACGCTTGGCGTCGGGGTCGAGTTCGACGCCGAGGAAGCCGTACTCTACTTCCTCGCCGCGCTTCAGGACGGCGACGATCCGCTTGAGGGCGTCGTCCATCGGCACCGCGAAGCCGCCGGCCGTGGCGCGGCCCGGGAGCCCCCCCCCCGC
>JBBSES010000586.1:0-3241 GCA_038239465.1 Gemmatales bacterium | reverse complement strand
CGCGCCGATCGCGCCAACGCATCCAGCACCTTCAACGTCCCCACCGCCTGTTCCGGCCCCGGCGTCACCGGCCTCTTCTCCAGGATCGCCCGGCTGAAGTTTTCGATCATGTGCCGAATTTGGTCCTCGCCCTCGATGACGATCTCTTCTGGCGGCTTATCCTCGCGGCGGATGAGGTAAATAGCGCGCGGCCCCGGCGCCCACAGGTCGGGAACCACGATGGTGCCCTCGGTGCCGGCGATTTCGAGCCACTGGCGCGTCGGCAAGGTGAAGCCGCAATCGAAGGCGGCGAGGCGGCCGTCCGCGAAACGCAGCTGGCCGGCCATCTCGACATCGACGCCATGCGCCATCACCGCGCGGGCGAACGCCTCCACGGGTTCGGCGCCGAACGCCCAGCGGATGCCGTAGACGGGATAACAGCCCACGTCGAGCAGGCTGCCGCCGGCCATTGATGCTTGCAGGCGGATATTCGACGGATCGAGTGGTTTCAGCAGAAACGTGAAGGCGCCGGTGACGCGGCGGATGTCGCCGATGCCGCCGGCGTCGAGGAACTGGCGTATGCGCGCGGTGCGCGGATGGTGCGGCCACATGAAGCCGTCCATCAGTTGAATGCCCTTGCCGCGACAGAAATCGACGAGGGATCGCGCCTCGCCCGCCGTCGGCGTCAGCGGCTTCTCGCACATCACGTGCTTGCCGCGCTCGGCCGCATGGCGCGTCCACTCGTCGTGCATGGTGTTCGGCAGCGGGATATAGACGGCGTCGATCGAGGGATCGTCGAGCAAGGCTTCATAGCTGCCGTGGGCCACGGGAATGGCGGCCGCCGTCGCGGCGGCTTGCGCCTTTTCGCGCGTGCGGCTGGCGATGGCGCGCACCTCGGCGTTGCTGGCCGCGGCGAACGACGGCAACAGCCGTTGGTTGATATGGGCGACGCCGAGGATGCCCCAGCGGACTTTGGCTTGTGACATGGCTGGTCGATTCCTGATCGGGGTGAGAGTTCGACCATTACTGTACAATGGCGGACATATCCCGACCACGGAGCTAGCCGATGTGCCTGTTGGCCCTGTTCTTTCGCGTGACCGAGGACGCCTATCTCGTCGTCGGCGCCAACCGCGAGGAGTCGTATGCCCGCGATGGCGAAGCGCCGCAAATTCTCGACGGGCCGCGGCCTGCCGTCGGCGGCCGCGACCCGGTGGCGGGCGGCACCTGGCTCGGCGTCAACGCGCGCGGCGTCTTCGTGGCGTTGACCAATCGGCTCAAGACGCAGGGGCCGGCGGCGCCGCGCAGCCGTGGGTTGCTGGTGCGCGACTTGCTCGCTTGCCCCAGCGCGGCCCTCGCCGTGGACCTTGCGCAGCGCGAACTGGGCGCCAACCGCTACGACGGCTGCAATGTCGTCGTCGGCGACCCCGAGCGCCTGGTCGTGCTGCATGGCGGCGACTGGCTGCGCGTGCGGCCGTGGCCCTCGGGACGGCACATCCTCACCAATCACGACGTCAACGACGGCAGCGACCGGCGCCTCGGCCATGCCCAATGGTGGCTGCATCAACACGCCTACGGCGACGCCGACGACAGCGTCACGGCCCTGAAAGCGCTGTGCGCTCAACCGGGCAATCCCGATCCGGCGATGTGCATTCGTGGAAAAGATCGCGGCACGGTTTCGAGCAGCATCCTCGTGCTGCGCGAATCGTTGGCGGGGAGTCGTTATCTGCACGCGCAGGGGCCGCCCGATACGACGCCCTATGCCGATTGTTCGGCGCTGTTGCGGCAAATCGCGGAGGAGACGGCTACTTGAAGAGTGAGAGGAGCGTGCGCAGCAGGGGAGTGCGCTCCACGGGACTGCGATTGCCGACGACGGTGACGGCCAAGGCGCCGACGGCGTTGCCGATCAGGCCCATCACCTCGGCCGGGGCTTTTTGAACGCCGCACAACGAGGTGATACCGAAGACGGCGTCGCCGGCGCCGACGCGGTCGGTAAAGTGGCCGGTCAGAGCGGGGGCGGTGATGAAGCCTTCGTCCGGGGCGTAGCACAGGACACCTTGCTGGCCGCGCGTGACCATCATTCTCTGACAACCCATGCGCTTGGCGACGCGGCGGACGATGTCGTGCAATTCCTGGCGCCGCTGCCGTGCTTCCAGGCGAATTTCGTGCTCGGAGACGCAGACGTAATCGGCGCGCGGATACTTCGACACCGTGTTGAAGCCGAGGTTGGCGGCGTTGACCTGCGTGTTGATCGCCAGATATTTGGCCTTATCGCAAAGGATGTCCACGGCCGCGTCGTCGATCATGCCGTGGCCATAGTCGGTGACGATGACGAGGTCGTGCCGCGGCACCATGTCGATCAAGGCCGCGTGGAAGCGCTCCGGGGTATCCAGATCGTCGGGATTTTCCTTCATCTGATAGACCTCGAACATCTTCTGGAACGGGTAATTCTCGATGAACCGTTCCTTGACGATGGTCGGAGCGTCGGATTGATAGAGGAACGTCGGCTCGATGCGCGGGCTGAGCTTGCCGCGGATGAATTCCTCCTGCGTGTTGTCCAGGCCGAGGTAGGTGAGCAGGCCGACGCGGTCGCAGAAGCCGGCGACGTGGTTGGCGACGGCGAGGTTGCCGCCGGCGAATTTCTCGCTCGTCATGTGCCGCACGGCCAGGATCGGCTCCTTGCCCGATTTGCCCAGCGTCTGGCAATAGTGGTATTCATCGACGATCGCCTCGCCGACGACCAGCACTTTGAGCGCGCGGGCGCCGTCGAGGTAGCGCTGCAGTTCGGCCACGTCATGGCGTTCGGCGAAGCGATTCAGGAACTCGGCCGCCTCGCGCGACACCTGCGGCATGTAGCGATTGATGAGCGACGACGAACTGAAGACCACGTCGTCTTCGGTGAAGACGATCTCGCCGCCGACGGAGCGCACGGCTTCTTCTTCGAGGGCGACCGCGCCGGTCACGTCTTGCAAATCGCGGAACTCGCCGCCTTTGACGAAGCAATCGGGCCGCAACAAACGAATGGTTTCCACCGCCGTTGGCCAGCGGTTCAGGGCGACGAAATCCACGCATTGCAGGCTGGCAAGCGCCTCGGCCCGGTAGTCGTGCGGGAAGGCCGGGCGATGCGGTCCCTTGTTGACCCAGTGGTCGGGCGTCAGCGTCACGACCAGGATATCGCCGTGGCGCCTGGCGCTTTCGAGATGGCGAATGTGGCCGAGATGCAGCAGATCGAAGACGCCGTGGCAGTGGACGACGCGGCGGCCCT
>JBBSES010000585.1:0-3251 GCA_038239465.1 Gemmatales bacterium | reverse complement strand
TGGACCTTGGACTTTGGACTGCATTCATTCAATGGTCGGCAGCTTGGGCAGCGCGAAGTCGGACGCGAAGCGCACGCTGTTGGCGCCGACGCTCGCCTCGCCGCTCAGCAGAGACATGCCCAGGACGTTTTCCGAGGCGATCTCGACCACGACGCGATCGCGCCAGGTGTGGTCGTTGACGCGGATTTTCACCGGGTCGCCCAGCTTCCAGCGGACCTTGCGCGGGAACTCGAAATTCCATTGCGGCTCGGCCGTGTTCTTGACGATGGTGCTCGGGCCATAGCGCACGCCGGCCACCTCCAGTTCTACGGACAACTTCAGACCGCGGCTGACCCAGTAGGCCATCTTCGGATCGAAGGTGCCGCTCATCAAGGTCACGCTGTATTCGCCGGGCACGGTGACGCGCTCGGTCCAGCGCAGGAGTTCGGTGGCGGCGCCGCGGAACTGCCCGGCGGGATGCACGGCCAGGTAGCGCCGGCAATGAACGACGGTCTCGGCCGTGTCGCCGGGATTGGCGACGAAATGATCGCGCAACGCCCGAAAATCGTGCCGGTCCCATTCGACGGCAATCGTCTTCAAAGCGCCTTTCGCCTCGGCGGTGCAGGCGCCGCCCGCGGGATGACGGTCGAGATAGCGCTGATATAGATCGTTGCGCGTCTGAAAATTCAGCGGCTGCCGTGCCGAATAATCGCGGGCGCCGTGGATGTCTTGCTCGTCGAGGCGTTGCAGAGCGGCTGCCCGGCGTTGGCGCACGTCGGCCTCTTGCGGCTGCCCGCCGAAGTCGCGTAGCCAGCGGTCGGCCCGTTCCACGTTGGCCATCAGGTCCGTCAGTTTTGAGCCGGCGCGCGTCAACTCGTCGTAAGCGCGAACCGCTTGGTCGCGCACCTTGGAATCGCGGCGGCTCTTGATCCCGGAGCGCAGGCGTTCGAGGTCGCCCTGGACGCTCACTTCGGGATAGTGGCCGCGAAACTCCTGGTAACGGCGCCAGACGGCCTCGGCGTCGGCGTCCGCGTCGCCGGCCTCGCGGCGCAAATCCGTTAGAGCAGCGTCGCGTGCCCGATCGTGAGCTAGACCGGCAAGGGTTCGCAGCCGTTCATCTTCCGCTTCCTGACTTGAAACGCCCAGCACGTTGCGCGTCGGGTGCCAGTCGCGGTAACGCCGCCATTGCTCCAGGGCGGCGGCCGGTTGATCGGCGTGGTCCGCCTCGAAGCGCGTGGCCTCACGATGACCGATGGCGTCGTAGCTCCAAAGGCCGACGAGCAAGGCCGCGGCCGTCGCCGCGCCGAGGAAAACACGGCACCGACGCCGTACCCAGCGCAGTTCGCGCAACCGCTGCCGATGTTTGACGAGTACGGGGGAATCGGGAGCGCGCCGGGCCAACGCGGCGATGCCGCGCTGGAGCACGGCAACATCGCCCCGCGCCAGATCCCACAGGCGCTCGAGCCGTGCTTCATCGAGCGCGCCAAGGGCCGTGGCCAACCAGGTCAGCGGCGCCTCCAGGTTGTGCGGCTGCAGCGCCTCGGGAGACAGCTGGCCACCCAGCGCGCTGACGGCGAAGGAACCGCTGGTGGGGCAGTGCGACCGCAAGGCATGGGCCGTCATGCCGAAGGCGTCGGCGGCGAGGTGTTCGAGGTTTTCCGTCTCCGTTAACTGATCGCTTTTGGTGAACAGCAGGGCAATGGGCCGTTCCAGCGTCGTCGTCGGCTCGACCGCGAGATACTCTTCGACGAGTTGCTCGATTTCCTGCTGCCGGCGCAGGCGTTCGGCGTCGGTCGCGGCCGATACGTCGAGGCACAGCCAGACGGCGTCGCAATCGCGGAGAAAATCGCGGATCGGCCCATGCCGGCCGAGTTCCACTTGCTCCCCCTGGTAATCCTTGACGAGCAAATCGAGCCGCGCGCCTTGATGATACAGGTGCAAACGCAAGTCGGTCTCGGCCAAAGTGCCGGGCAAAGGGGTGCCCGCCTCCAGCTGTAAAATCTTCTCGGCGAGGTATTCGGCGGTGCGCGTGTCGCCCGCGGCCAGGCGCAGGCTGGGCAGGCGGCCGCCGACCGCTTCTCGATAGAGCATGGTGAGCAACGTCGTCTTGCCGACGCCGCGGTGCCCGAAGACGCCGATCCGCTGTGGGCGGTCCATGCGCTCGGCCAGGGCGGCGGCGGTCGCGGCTCGTTTCATGGGAACACGTCCTCGCCAAGAAGCGGCACTCTCTCCACTTGTAATTCGTCCTATAGACAATCATATTTGGTTGAGAGTTCGCGGGGCATCCTCTCAGCGCCTCGAACGCGATTTTCGATGTCTCTTGGAGAAGTACCCATGAACCGTCTCGCAGTGACCGCCGTCGCCCTTCTCGTCGTTGGAGGCGGTTGGACCTGTGCCCAGGAAGCGACGCCCGCCGTCAAGGTCGAAAAAGGCATCGTCTACGGCAAGGGCGGCGACACGGCGTTGAAGCTCGACCTGGCCATGCCGCCCGTCGGCGATGGGCCGTTCCCCGCGCTGGTGGCCCTGCACGGCGGCGCCTGGCGGCAGGGCAGCCGGGCCGACATGACGAACAGCATCGAGACGATGGCGCGGCAGGGCTACGTCGCCGCCAGCGTCAGCTATCGGTTGGTGCCCAACGGCAAGTTCCCGGCGCAGATCGAGGACTGCAAGGCGGCCGTGCGCTATCTGCGGGCCAACGCCAAGAAGTACAACATCGACCCCGACCGCATCGGCGTCTTCGGCTTCTCGGCGGGCGGCCATCTGGCGAGTCTGCTCGGCACCACGACCAAGGACGACGGCCTGGAAGGCACCGGCGGCAACCCCGAGCAATCGAGCCGCGTGCAGGCCGTGGTCAGCTTCTTCGGCCCCACCGACTTCACCGTCAAGACCTGGCCGGACGAAATGGAAAAGGGACTGCTCGCTCCGTTCATCGGCGGCGCCTTCGACGACAAACCGGAACTGTACAAGAAGGCCTCGCCGTTGGCCTACGCCACCAAGAACGCGCCGCCGTTTCTGTTCTTTCACGGCACCGAGGATCGCCTGGTGTCGGTGAAGCAATCGCGGATGTTGTGCGACAAGCTCAAGGGTCTCGGCGTGTCGGCCAAGGTGATCGAACTGGAGGGAGAAGGCCACGGCTGGCGCGGCGACAAGATGACGAAGAGCTTCGAGCAGATGGAGGCGTTCTTTGCCGAACACCTTAAAAAGAAGGCGAAGTAATCCAACTTGGCGAGCGTCGCGCCGTAATGCCCACCTGTTTGCTAATCACAAGTCGG
>JBBSES010000584.1:0-3262 GCA_038239465.1 Gemmatales bacterium | reverse complement strand
TCACCGCTCCCGTCGAAGCCGACACGCATGGCGTCGCCCGCTTCGATTGGCCGGCGATGTACGCCGGCCGCGAGGTCGTCGGCGCCCGCCTCGTGATCCGCGCGGGCCGCGTCATCGACGCTTCCGCCGATCGGGGCGAAGACACGCTCCTCGCGCTGCTCGACCAGGACGCCGGCGCCCGCGTCCTCGGTGAAGTAGCGCTCGGCTGCAACTACGCGCTGGCGGGGCCGACGCGCAACACGCTCCTCGACGAGAAAATCGGGGGTAGTTTTCACGTCGCGCTCGGCATGGCCTACCCCCGCAGCGGCGGCCGCAACCGCTCCGGGCTGCACTGGGACCTGGTCGGCGACCTGCGCCGCGGCGGTCGTGTGACGGCCGACGGACAACTCGTCAGCGACAATGGCGTCTTCGTTGATCCAAATTGGCCACAGGCGGAGGACTGAGCCATGCCGCCGCCATCCAACCGTTCCTTGTCCGCCCGCTTCGCCGCCGAGCGCGTCGCCCTGGCGGCCTCCATACGCGGCATTCCCGAACCCGAGCGTCCCGCGTTCGCGGCCGTGCTGCTGCATCGCCTGCTCTTCCTCTGGTTACTGCACGACAGGCATCCCGCGCCGAGCCTCCGTCGTGTCTGCGTCGAACCGCGCGAAGACCCATCACTCTATCGGGCTTTCCTGGCGCCGCTGTTTCAGACTCCGCCGTTTCTCGGATGCGACCCAGCCGCCGACGTGGACGATGCCGCTCTGCACCGCATCCATGCGGTCTTGCAATCCTTCGATACCCACGACGGAGCATCGACGCTAACGCCGGCGCTGCTCGCCTCTCTCTTTGAAGGACAAGTAGACCGTGGGCCGGCCGGCGCTTACTACACCGGCGCGGACGTGACCGCCTACATTGCCGCGAACACCATCGTGCCCTTGCTCCTCGATGTCGCCCTTGCTGAATGCCCAAACGCGCCGTGTGATACCGCGCGATACATCCCGGCGGCGCTGCGTCGAGCCGATGCCCTGCCGACCGAGACGACACGCGAACGCCAGGCGCGCCGGCATCGCTTTCGAGAGGTACACGCCCGGTTCGCCACCGGAACGCCGCCTAGCGGTGACGAGACGGTCACGCTCAACATCGACGGCCTGCGTTGGCTGTGCGGTCTCATCGAACAAAACGATGAGACTGTCGCGCTCGCCGTCTTCGACGCCTTGCGAACGCTGACCGTTCTCGATCCCACCTGCGGCACCGGGGCGTTCCTGTTCGCGGCGCTCGACGTGCTGGAACCTATCGCCCGCGCCTGCCATGCGAAACTGCGTCTGCCGGAGACACCCGCCTCGCGCCGGCGCTTCCTTCTCGAACGCACGTTGCACGGCGTCGATCTCATGCCCGAAGCGGTGGAAGTCTGTCGCTTGCGCATGATCTTGCGGCTGGCCGAAAGCGGCGATATCGGGACATTGGCCGCCATCGGGGCAAACGTGCGCGTCGGCAACGTGTTAGACCTGGAAGACGATGGCAGCTTTGACGCGGTTATCGGCAACCCGCCCTACTTGCCGGCCGAGAGCCTGCGCCGCGGCCGCGACCTTTCCGGCTATCGCACGGCTTCTTGTCCCGACGTCTATGCCTGGATCCTGGAGCGCTCGGCCCGATTGCTGCGACCCGGCGGACGCTGCGGCATGGTCGTGCCGCTCAGCCTTGGCTTCAGCGCGGCCTTCGCGCCATGTCGCCAGCTGCTCTTCGAGACCTACGGCAGCAACTGGTTCGCCTCCTTTGGCCGCATTCCCTCGGCGCTGTTTGGCAACGAGGTTCGCGTCCGTAATATCGTCCATCTGGGCCACAAGACTTCCACGCCTGGCGTGCAACACGCCACGCGCTTGCATCGCTGGTTCGACGCCTATCGACCGCATTTGTTCTCCACGATCACCTATGCCTCTTTTCGGCCCGATGTCTGGCAAGGCCGTGTTCCCAAGCTGAATACGCCGCGCCTGACGGCCGCGCTGGAAGCCTGCTTGCAACGGACCGCCGAACGCCTGGGCGATTGCCTGGCGCCGCGTCCGACGAAATATGCACTGGCCTTCAAGAAGATCGCCTACAACTGGCTGAACTTCTGTCGCCAGCCGCCGCCCTGTTTCGACGCCGCCGGCCTGCCCATCGCGCACACGCAATACCATTGGCTCTACTTCCCCGACGCCGTCGCGCGCGATATCGCCTTTCTTCTACTCAATGGCTCGTGGGCCTTCGCCTTCTGGCTGGCGCTCGGCGACGACTTTCACGTCACTCGGCGCACACTCGCTCAAGTGCCGCTCGACCCGCGCAACGTGCCGGCCACGGTGGCCGACGAACTGCGTCCCTTGGTCAAACGCCTGGAACGCGCGATGGCGCGGGCGATCTCCTTCAAGCGCAACGCCGGCAAGCGCGTCGGCACCTACAACCTCGCCCGTTGCCGGAACGTCACCGACGAGAGCGACCGCGTCTTTGGCGAGCTGCTTGGACTGAGTGAGACATGGCCGGATGTCGAGTTGCTTTTGTCGCAAACGGTCAAGACCGATTTCGAGGCGGGCGCGACGAGGCCGCCAACCCGTATTGCCCGTCTTCCGCGCTAAGGGTAGATTGCCGAGGATGTCCAGTCCCTTGCGTATCAAAATTTGCGGGGTGACGCGCCCCGAGGACGCCCGCCTGGCCGCGGCGCTCGGCGCCGACGCGATCGGCTTGAACTTTTGCGCACGGTCGCCGCGGCGCGTGGCGGGAAATATCGAATCGCTGCTGCGCGACTTGCCGCCGTTGCTGGCGGTCGTCGGCGTCTATTGCTCGCAGCCGTTAGCGGAAATCTTCGATAGCATCGGCGTTCATGGCCGCATCTCGGCGATACAGTGGCACGGCGACGATCCACCGTTTTGTTCCGCCGAGAAATACGCTTACGTTCCCGCTTTCCCAGTAATCGATCGCGAAAGTCTCACGGATATCCAGCGCTATGTGGAAGCGGCCCGGTCGCGCGATCAGTTGCCGTCGGCCGTGCTGGTCGATGGCCACGTTCCGGGACAACTCGGCGGCACCGGCCAAACGGCGCCGTGGCATCTCCTGGCCGACTTTCGTCCCGGCGTGCCGCTGATCCTCGCCGGCGGATTATCGCCCGATAACGTCGCCGAGGCGGTGCGGATCGTCCGGCCTTATGCCGTGGATGTGGCCAGCGGCGTCGAGTCCAGCCCCGGCGTCAAGGACGCGGACAAGATGCGCCGCTTCATCGACTACGCTCGCGCCGCCGTTTAGCGACGCTTCGGAG
>JBBSES010000583.1:0-3273 GCA_038239465.1 Gemmatales bacterium | reverse complement strand
TGACGTGACCCCGCTCGCCGTGCGATTCCCTGAAACCTTGCCTCGGGTATTGACATCTAATTATTAGAAACGCATTTCTCGCCTCACTCGGAGGTAGTCATGTCCCGTTGGCCCTGGAGTGTTTTATTCTGTTCCGCGCCGCTGTTTGCCGGCTGCGAGAGCCAGGCGCTCGAACGCAAGCCGGCGCCGGCGCTCGACGCGACCGTACCCGCCACGCGGGAAACCGCCACGTTCGCCCTCGGCTGATTCTGGCATCCCGACTCCCAGTTTGGGAGCATCCCCGGCGTCGTTCGCACCCGCGTCGGCTACGCGGGCGGCACCACCAAGAACGCGACGTACTACAACATCGGCGACCATGCGGAAAGCTTGCAGGTCGATTACGATCCCTCGCAGGTCACTTACGAGCAGTTGCTCGATGTCTTCTGGGCGACACACAATCCCTGTTCGCAGTCCGGCAGCCGACAGTACATGTCGGCCGTGTTCTACGGCAACGAGGAGCAAAAACGCCTGGCCCTGGAAACCCGCCAGCGTGAGGCCAAGCGCCGAGGCAGTCGCATCACCACCGAGGTGTTGCCGCTTACCACGTTTACCCAGGCGGAAGACTACCACCAAAAGTACCTGCTCCGCCATCGCCGCGATCTGATGCGCGAGTTCAAGGCAATGTACTCCGACGACGCCGACTTCGTCGCCTCGTTCGCGGCGGCGCGGGTCAACGGCTATGTCGGCGGCCACGGTTCGTCGGCCATGCTTGAAAAAGAGATCGATCGCCTCGGCCTGTCGGAGGAGGGGAACAAGACGCTTCGGGAGCTTGTGCGACGGCAGCGCTGAGCGAGGTCTTGGCGTCGTTCGGCGAGCGGAATCACCTTACTCGCTGGCCACCGCCCGCACCTTCGACGGAGCGAGATAAACGGCGTGCGGCCAGATGCAGTCCGAGCGCTCGGTGCCGCTTGGCCGCACGCGCAAACTCGGTTCACTCCGCCCGGTGTTCGGCCGACGCTCGTTCGGCCAGCGCGTCCAGCCTGCCCGCCCGCTCGTCGTTCTCGATCTGGGCGTTCCACTCGGCTTCGGCACGTTCGTCGAGCCATGCCCGGGCCTTGGCCACTTCCTCCGGTGGTAGCTGGGCAATCGCGGCCGTGATAGACTCGACGGTGGTCATAGCCTTCCCCTCTCGCAAGCAACGTCAACAAAGATTATTTTACCACGGAATGCCTCATCCCTCCGCGTGCGTCTTGCCCGGAACCCACAGAACGTCGTCCCGCCCCTGGTTGTTGTAGACGCGCGCCAGCACGAAGAGCAAATCCGACAGGCGGTTGAGGTAAATAAAGACGTGCGGGTTAATCGACTCGCGGCTTTGCAGCGTGACGACATCGCGCTCGGCCCGGCGGCATACCGTCCGCGCCAGGTGGCACCAGGCCGCCGCCGGAGAACCGCCCGGCAAGATGAAACTCGTGAGCGGCTGCAGGGGGGCGTTCAAGCGGTCGATGGCGGCTTCGAGGCGTTCGGCCTGGGCGGGCTGCACGCGCAAGCGGTCGCCGGCGCTAGACGGCACGCACAGGTCGGCGCCCACGTCGAAGAGATCGTTTTGGATGTCGCGGAGGAGGTCGGTTTCCGGGGAGGTGGCGGCGAGGGAGACGAGTAAGCCGAGGGTGGCGTTCAGTTCGTCCACCGTGCCGTAGGCGGCGACGCGGACGTGATCCTTGGCGACACGGGTGCCGTCGCCGAGGGCGGTATCGCCGGCGTCGCCCGTCTTCGTGTAGATGCGCGACAGGTAGACCATATCAGCGGGAAATGGGTAAGGCTCCAGCCCTCCCGTATTCCTAGTCCCTGCTCCCCAGCTTACGCAGAGCGCTGCGGACGCGCTGCTTGGCCAGGCGAGTCTGTCGTTCCTTGCGGCGCTGCTGCTCTTTCAAGCGTTGCACCGCGACCAGAAACCGCGGTGTTTCCGGTTCGCCATAGATCATGGCGCTGGCTCCTTTCATACCCTTCCGATGCGGGACGCGGAACAACCCACTTCCCGTTCGTCTATACCAATCCTACCTCACGTTCGCAACTCAAGACCGAGAATCTAATCATTTTATCGGAGTCAGCTGCCTTACAGCTGCAGTCGGAAGCGGTCGCGCGTCCCTTATTCCACGAACTCGACGGCCACCGGCGACGGAATCACCCCCGCCTTATGCCCCTCGTCCAACAGGCGACGCACCGCCTCCCGGCCACGCGGCCCGTAGTCGAGCGTCCATTCGTTGACGTACATGCCGACGAAGCGATCCGCCAACGACTTGTCCATGTCGCGCGCGTATTTCAAGGCGTAATCGAGCGCGTCCTGGCGGTGATCCAGAGCGTACCGGATGCTCTCCTTCAACAACCGGCTAACGTCGCGGATGGTTTCGGCGCCCAGGTCGCGGCGGACCACGTTGCCGCCCAACGGCAGCGGCAGCCCGGTGCGCTCCTGCCACCAGACGCCGAGATCGACGACCAGGTGCAGCCCCTGATTCCGAAACGTTAGTTGCCCTTCGTGGATGATGAGGCCGGCGTCGAACGTGCCCGCTTCCACGGCGCCGAGGATTTCATCGAAGGGCAGCACTTCGTAGGTGAATCCGGCCGGCAACAGCAGCCGCAGGGCGAGGAAGGCCGTCGTCATGGTGCCGGGGACAGCGATGCGCGCCTGCTTCAAGTCGTCGATGCTCATGGGCCGGCGGGCGACGACCATGGGGCCGTATTTGTCGCCCATGCTGCAGCCGCTGGGAAGAAGGGCGTATTTATCCAGGAGCTGGGCGTAGGCGTGGATGCTGATGGCGGTGACTTCCAGTTCGCCGCGCAGCGCCCGGCGATTGAGCGTCTCGATGTCCTGCAATTCGTGGCGAAAGGCGTAGTCGCCGGTGTCGATCTTGTCGTGGGCCAGGGCGTAGAACATGAAGGCGTCGTCGGGGTCGGGGCTGTGACCGACGGTGATGAGTTGCTTGCTCATGGAGATGTGCCTCGCGTGGCGTGAGAGTCGGCTCGAAAAGGGGTCGGGAGCAATCCCGTTCGGCACGATAGTAGCAATGAGGCCGCGGAAAGACAATGAGGCACCTGACGCCGACGGATGCGTGGGGCAGATAGCAAGGAAAAGGAGAGAGGTGTCCAGCGGGAAGTGGCCAACGCGCGGCAGCGAACGCCGCCCGACCCGTCCGAAGACGAGCGGGCTCTAGGCGCCGTGACCGTTTAATTTTGCAAATGCGCTAGCAGTTCCTCCTCGTCGGCCCAGCGGGTGAAATAGAAGCAGATCATCTCGTG
>JBBSES010000582.1:0-3274 GCA_038239465.1 Gemmatales bacterium | reverse complement strand
GGTCGCGGCTTTACTTGCGCTTCAAATCGCCGAGCGCCTTGCGTGCCTCGGCCGTCTGCACGGCGCCGTCGGCGCCCTGACCTAACTTCTCCAGAAGGGCCAGCGCCTCCGCGTCGCCGATGGCCCGCAGTACCTCGATTGCGCGGACGGCGCGCAGTTCGTCGGCCGTCAGCACGTTGCGTTCGAGCTTGGCGATCAGCCCTTCCACGCGGCGTTGCGTTTCCAGAGGCAGCTTGTCGGCGAGCCGCTTTTCCAGCGCCGGCGCCGCCAACACGCCGAAGCTTTCCAGTTCCTTTTCGGCCTTCGCCCGCTCGGCGAAGGTGCCGTCGTCCAGGGCGGCCAGGCATTGCGCGATGCGCTGGGCGTCCGGGCTAGCGACGGGCTTCAACTTCTCTTTCAGCAACGGCAACGCGAGCTTGGGCGAACGGATCAACGTTTGGACATGCTTGGATGCGTCGCGGGAGCCGTCCTCGTCGTTGCGGCCGAGGTCGGTCCATAGGGCCGCCAGCTGCTTGGGCGTAGGCGGCGGTACGTCCTGCCCTTTGTCGGGCGCCTGGGCGACGGCGCTCGCGGCGAAGACCACCAAGCCTAGAAGAGTATGACGAAACATGTTCGGAATCTCCTCGGGGTTATGAAGGTGTCGTCGCCTACTGCTTGGCGGAGCGTTTGATCGCGGCGCGTATGGCCTTCTCGTCCGCCGATGGGTCGAAGGTCTGGAACGTGCCATCGACCGCGAGGACGCGAATCTTCTGATGCTTGTACTTGCCGAACAGCTTGTCGAGCGGCTTGTCGTCGGCGTAGGCCAGGTCGGCCGGCTTGGTCCAGTATACGGGGTCGGCTTCGACGGTAGCGACCAGGGTCGTCTTATCGCCCACCTCGTCCTTCTTCGGTCCTTTGCTTCCCGCGAACGCGGCCTTATCGCCGGTGCAGACCACGTCCACCGTCTTGAAGCGGTGATAGACCGAGGGCGCCTTGTAGCAATCGGGCAACTTCTTCAGCAGCCGCTTGTTGTGCAAGCTGTCCCACGGTTCATCGAGGCGGAATTCCTTGTGCAGCCCCTCTTGCCCCAAATACGGCAGCAGGTGGACGCGCCAGCTGAGCAACGGCCGGCCGTCGGCGTCGTAGCTCGCGGCCGGCGGATAAGCGCCTTTCTCCTTGTGACATTTCTCCATCGCTTCGGCAAGCTTCTTGAGGTGTTCTTCCTCGGGGTTTTTGTTGCCGCCGCCGATGGCCACGCCGACCTTGGTGAAGGTCGAGTTGACGGCCCGGCCGATCGTGGTGACGAACATCGTGCCGACGATCAAGGTATTGTTGGAGTCGATCGGGCCGCGGTACTGCAATGGCAGGGAAACCGCCGTGCCGTCGCGCTTGACCTTGGCCTCTTTAAGAAGCCCGTCGAGGTCGCGCAACATGCCCAGGCCCAGCACGCAGGCCACGCCCTTGGCCAACTCCTCCACCGGGGCCTCCTCCGGCTCCTTGTTCAGTTCCATTTCAAGGAATTGAATGGGCTGGGCCAGTCCCATGCGCGCCATCGCTAGCACACCTTGAAGCGCCTTTTCCCCGGCGACGGCCTGTTCGTCCTTGGCGAAATCGATGCGCGTGTTCGAGCGCACACCCTTGCCGAAATCTAGGGTCTGCACGATACAGCGCGACTCGAGGAGCGAGACGAACGGCGGCGGCAACATTTTGACGCCGTCTTCCTTGGCGAGCAGCCGCGAGTTCAGGCCCACGGTGACTTGATGCTTGCCCGCCGCCTCGGCCAGCGCCGGCGCCAGCGGCCCATCGGCGTTGCGGCCCGATTGATTGAGGAACCTCACCAGGGCGTCTTCCGAGCCGATGACGAAGTTTTGAGCATCGACGAAAAGCAGGCCGCTCCATAGGTCTTCGTTGAAGTAATACAGGTGCTGCCGGTACATCTTCTCGCGCAGGCCGAGCGTTTGCCGCAAGCGCGCCCGATCGTAGGGCTTGGTCGTGGAGACGATGACCAACGCCGAGACGGCTTCGGGGTCCACGCTCGGGAACCACTCGCCCAGCGAGCGGGCGGTCATATGCACGACGGTGACGCGGTCGATGGTCGAGGGGTCGGGGGCGAACTTGCGGAGGAGTACCTTGGTCGCTTCGGGGCCGGCCTTGTCGATGACGCGGCGCAGGTCGGCCAGGTCGTCGCTCTTGTATAAATCGGCGGCGCGGATGTGCAGGAAGGCCGCCGCGTCGCGCGGCACCAGGTTCAGGTCGGTCGGCAAATCGGGCGCGGCCTGGACGGCCGTCGGCCCGCTGGCGATGAAGCCGGCCAGCAACAGCGGCGCCGCCAGGCGAAGCGATGCGCGAATCATGAGAAGGCTCCCTGTGATGGTACGCGGTGTCGCAACCTCATTCGCTCGGCGTCGTGTGATATTGCGCGAAAATCTTCGTTTACCCCTCGTTCCCAGGCTCCGCCTGGGAACGCCTTCCCCGAGGCTCCGCCTCGTCGGAGCGCCCGAAGATTTGCGGCACGTCTCAAACGCACCGACGAGGCGGAGCCTCCGGAAAGTGGGTTCCCAGGCAGGAGCCTGGGAACCAGGGACGGTTACTTCCCGCCCACCTCGAATATCAGCTCTTTGGGCGAAATCACCATTCCCTTCGCCTTGCCGCCCGCCGGCACCACCAGCACCTCGGCGGCCGTCTGGTCCTTCTTGAGCAGCACGCCCGACAGAGGCAACGTGGACTCGCCGGCCAGGCCCGCCAGCACCACCAGGGAGTAACGCTTGTTCAGCGGATTGTCGCCCGCCGCGATGACGCCGCTGCCCGGATGGGCATACGCCTCGTCGCGCGTCTCGAACGACCGGCTGCGAAACTTTATCGGCAACGCGCCCTGAAAGCGCTCCACCAGGGTGTTGCTATCGGGCCGGCCAATCAGCAGGACATGACCTTTCTTGAGGTCTTCGTCGCGCACGTCCCGGTCGGCCTTGATCGGCACGCGCTGGTTCGACCACTTGACGCGGATCGCCTCCTGCAGCGCCTCGGCGGCCTCGCGGTTGGTCGAGACCTCGTCGCCGGTGCCATAGACGATAAGCGTCGAATCTAAATCATTGAGGAACGAGAGGACCGAATGGACCGCGCCGTTGGAGCAGGCCGCGGCGCCGTACTTGTCCACGACGACGCGCGACGGCCGGCCATCGCTGCGAATGTGGAACTTGGTGTCGGCCCCTTCGAGCAGCACGAGTTTCGTCTCGTCGCCCTTGTCGGTCTCGACGGTGACGGTCACGGCGCCCGGCGCCGTTCGGCCGGCGCCTCG
>JBBSES010000581.1:0-3277 GCA_038239465.1 Gemmatales bacterium | reverse complement strand
GTTCCATCACTTCCTTGCTCTTTTTGTCCGCCATTTCCTGCACCTTCTCCTCGAAGCGCTTGAGCAGCGTCTGCACTTCCTCCTTGCCGGCGTCGCGTTCGTCCTCGGTCATTTCCTTGTTCTTCTCGGCGGTGTCGTAGTGCTTGTTGGCGTCGCGGCGGATGTTGCGGATGGCGACCTTGCCTTCCTCGGCCGATTTCTTGATGCGCGTCACCATTTTCTGCCGTTGCTCGCCGCTCATGGCCGGCACCGTCAGGCGGATCATCTTGCCGTCGCTGTTGGGCGTCATGCCCAGGTCGCTGGAGCGGATGGCCTTCTCGATGTCCTTCAAGACGCCCTGGTCGAACGGCCGAATGACGATCTGCTGCGGGTCGGGCGTGCTAATTTGTGCCAGCTGCTTGAGCGGCGTCGGCGAGCCGTAATACTCGACGCGGATGGTGTCCACCAGCGCGGGCGTGGCCCGTCCGGTGCGCAGGCCGCGCAGTTCGTCGCGGAAGACGCTCGCTGCCTTCTCCATGCGTTCCTCGGCGTCGAAGAGGATTTCTTCGCTTGTCATGGTCGTCGTCCGTTCATTCATTCGTTTAGCGACGCTTCGCAAACCATCGTGCCGATGCGTTGCCCCGCGATGGCCCGTTCGATGTTGCCCTCGCGCTTGAAGTTGAACACCAGGATGGGCAGCTTGGCCTCGCGGCACAGGCTGATTGCCGCCGCGTCCATCACCCGTAAATTATCGCGCAGCACCTGGGAGTACGTCAACTTCTCGTAGCGGACGGCGTGCGGATTCAACTCCGGGTCCTCGCTGTAGACGCCATCCACCTTGGTGGCCTTGAGCAGCACGTTGGCCTCTAATTCCCGAGCGCGCAGGGCGGCGGCGGTATCGGTCGTGACGAACGGGTTGCCGGTGCCACCCGCGAGAATGACGATCCGGCCACGTTCCAGGTGGCGCAGGGCACGGCGCCTTATGAACGGCTCGGCCACGTTTTCCATGCGGATGGCCGTCATCAGCCGCGTCTGGCAATCGAGACTTTCCAGCGTGTCTTGCAGGGCTAGGCCGTTAAGGACCGTGGCCAACATGCCCATGTAGTGCGCCGTCGCCTCGCGGATGACCTCGCCGGCCGCGCTGAACTGGGCGCCGCGCAGGATGTTGCCGCCGCCGACGACGATGGCCAGCTGGACGCCTCGGCGCACGATGCGATGCGCCTGGCGGGCGACGCTCAGCGTCTCGTCGATGCTGATGCCGCTCTTGCCGCTATAGCCGAACCCCTCGCCGCTCAGTTTGAGGATGACGCGCGCGTACTTGGGCTTCAGCGCGTCCAGGGAGGCGTGGTCTTCCATGTGTGTCGTTCCGTCCCGTTTACGTTTCGCGCTCGGGGCGCTCACGCGGCCCCGCTCGCCGCATCGCGGCTAAACGATTTTATATGGTAAGCATCCGATCCCGTCCCACGATATCCCACATGCCCACCACGCGGCCTCCCTCCACGACGTATGCTTGGCGATGCAGGGCACACGTCGGGCAGACATGCCACGGCACCGCGTAGACCTCGCTGCCCGGCGGAAAGTGAGAAGCAGCCGGCGTCTCGACGACGAAATGCTCCTCGTTTTGCAGCACGGGAACATAGTCGGGCACGTTGAGCAGGACGCAGCGTTTGCCGGCGGGCGGGTCGCTGGCGACGGCCTTGGTGCCGAGGTCGAGCGTCAGGCGCGTCGGCGTCGGCCGGCTGATGACGCGCGTCAGCACCAGGGCGGCGGGCGTGAAGTCCATGTCGGCGTATTTACTGCCGTAGCCGTGGTCGCTGAGGATGCAGGTGCCCGGCGACAACTCGCCGCCGGGGATGTCCAGATTCGCGTAGATGGGAAACGTTGGCGTGCCGCCCAGGACGACGCGCGGCACGGCGACGCCCTTCGCTTCGAGCGACGCACGCATGGTCAGGACGGGGGTCAGGAGGTCGCGGACGGCGGCTTCGCGGTCGGTTCGCTTCTCCTGATGGTTGTGGCCATCGTAGACGTGCAAGCCGCCGGGAAGGAGGTGGGGCAGTCGAACGATGGCTTCGTAGAGCGCCGCCGCTTCCGGGCCGGCGGGGAGGCCAGTGCGATGCTGGCCGACGTCGAGGTCGAGGAGAATTTCCACGGGCGAGCGGGGTCGCGTCAGCGCCCCGAGTGCATCGGAAAGGCCACGCGCCGCCGTCAAATCGTCGGCCAGGACACTGAACCGGCACGCGGGAAACGCTTGGATCAAGCGGGCGAAGCGGCCGCAATTCGGCCCGACCATCGGGTAGGCGAGCAGGATGTCTGCGACGCCGACGCCGGCCAACATTTCCGCCTCGGCCAAGGTGGCGCACTTGTGCTTGCCGATGCCCGCTTCCATTTCCAGGCGGACGATCTCGCGCGTCTTGTGCGTCTTGACGTGCGGCCGCAAGCGCTCGGGACCGCCCGCGATGGCGAGGGTCCGCGCCAGGTTACGCCGGATCAAGTCCTTGTAGAAGACGAGGGCCGGGCTGTAAATGGCGCTGGTGTCGTCGATGGCGTAGTGAGGGTTCATGAGGGCTTTGTAACGCGCCAACTTACGAGCTGGAAGCGTCAGCGACGGACTTTGCCAAAATCCGTCGCTGACGCTTCCGGTTCGTCATCAGCTCTTGACGCATCGCTCCTCGATTGTGCCCAATGAATGAAGTACGCGAAACGTAAACAAAGCGTCCTTGCCTTGACCGGCACAGGCGCTGGCCAGGTGTTGGAAGTGGTGGTTGCAGGCGATGCCGCGGATGACGGCGCGCGGTTGCAGTGCCGCACCAGCGGGCCGTTGGCCTTATCGACCGGGTCGCTCTGATAGCGCGACGACCGCAACCCGGCGCGGCCGGTGATGGCCTTGGCGTTGGCGTAGTGTTCGATCCGCAGGTACGGCGTGCGCGCCAGTTGGCCGGCGCTATCGCGTTCCAGGACCTGTATTTCCAGGGTTTTTCGCGCGCGGTCGTTGTAGAGGGCCAGGGCGATGCGGTTGTGTTCGCCGGCGGCGACGTCCCCCGCCGCGGCTTGGTGGGACTAATCGAGGACCGTTTGCACGGTGCGATGTTGGAAGCGGATGCCGGCCTGGCGCAGCGACTGACAGAGGGCTGCCCGTCCGGCGCCGCGCAATTGGTTGGTCGTGGGGTAGTGGCGGAGGAGGTGCCAGGGGATGCGATGTCGAGGACGAGGCCAAGGCGGCGCGTCGGGAATTAACGGGCGCCGCCGCGGCGGCGGTCTTCCTCCGCTTGCGGCAAGAGAAGTCGGCGCCGCTGCTGAC
>JBBSES010000580.1:0-3281 GCA_038239465.1 Gemmatales bacterium | reverse complement strand
TGGACTTTGGACTTTGGACTCTCCCCTCAATAACTCACCAACTCCTTGATCGGCTCGCCATCGAAGGCCACCTTGGCCACCTCGCTGGGCAGCCCGCGCACGACGCGCAGCTCGCCCAGGTCGAAGAGCGTGTGCATGATCGTCGAACGCAGATCGCGCGGCGTAATGGGATCGGAGACCGGATCGCTGCCGGTGGGCGTCGATGCGCCGACGACGCGGCCCATCTTCAAGCCGCCGCCGGAGAGAAGCAGCGGGCCGAGGTTGGCCCAGTGGTCGCGGCCGCCCGCCTTGTTGACGCGCGGCGACCGGCCAATCTCGCCGCAACATACCAGGAGAACCTTGTCGCTGAGGCCGCGCACGTCGAGGTCTTCGATGAACGCCGAGACCGCGTGGTCGAACGGTAGGCCCATGTAGTTCATGCCCTCGGCCACGCCCGCGTTGTTTACGTCGGCATGCATGTCCCAGACGAAATTCGTCGTCAGCGTGATGAAGCCGCAGCCCGCCTCGCACAAACGGCGCGTCAGCAGCATCAGCTTGCCGAGCGACTTGGCGTTATCGACGTAGTGGACGTAGTTCTTCCACTTGTTGTCGATGTTCTCCGGCCGAACCAGCGGAGCGGTGTCGTAGCGCTGGATCGTCTTCGAGTCTTCCTTGGAGAGATCGAAGGCCGAGCCGACGCCGCGCAGTAGCACGTCGAACGCCTGGCCCTGGAAGCGGTCGAGCGCCGGCATCTCGCCGCGGCCGTCGAGGTGCCGCTGCACGCTATCCAGCTGGGCGAGCAAGCCCCGGCGGTCGTCAAGACGGTCGGGCGAGAGCTTCAATTCCATGTTCTTCTGCATGGTGCCGCCGGCCCCCGGCACGAACGGGGCGAACGACGCGCCGACGCCGCCGGTCGAGGCCAGGTCGCCGAAGCCGCGCGTGCCCGGCTGCGTCGTCGGATCGACCGCTTGCGGATAGAGCAAGACGTTCGTCGGCATCCCCGTGTCGGGATGGTTCATGCCCGCCATGCGCGCGTAGAAGGCGCCGAGGCTGGCGCCGCCCTTGGTCTCGCCATCGACGATCGGCTTGATGTCGTGGGTAGCGTTGCCGGGCCGATAGGAGCGAACGATGGCCAGCTTGTCGGCCAGCGCCGCCAACCGCGGAAACGTCTTGCCGAAGGTGACGCCGGGCAGCCGCGTGGCGATCTCGCCATTGACGCTGCGGATGCCATCGGGCGCGCCCATCTTCGGGTCAAACGTCTCGAACTGGCTGGGGCCGCCCTGCATGAACAGGAAGACGACGGTCTTATCGGTCAACACCGACTTGGCGGAGCCGGCCGCCGCTTGAGCGGCCAGCAAGTGTGAGAGCGACAGTCCTCCGAGGCTGCCGACGCGAAGGAAATCGCGGCGTGAGATGCCCGTGCGGGAGTCGCTGAGCGTGAACATGGCGGTCCCTTTCGAGGCGTGCGGGAGAAGGCGGGGGGGGGAGGCGGGAGGCAGCAGCCGCATGGCGCGGCATTAGTAAAGGGTAAACCACGGCGCTTTAGGCGTCAAGCACGGCTTGGCGTTTCGCGCGCACCATTCCCCAGCACCGCCGCGACCACGGAAGCCCCGCGCGCCCATCGGGGTTCTATTCACCCCTGGCGCCTGTCCCGTAGCGGTGTTCTCCGCTGGATCTGCCGGTGAGATATAATAGCGCGGAACCGGCGAACACCCATTTCCCGATACGCCGAATGGAACCTCGGCGCGCCCGACGGACTCCGTCTCAATTAGCAGTCCGACAAGACATCAACCATCGTGGTTGATATCGTGTCGATCCTGAAGACGGCCGCAGTGTTTCAAGCGATTCATACCGCGTCTCCGACCGTGCGTGATCACGGAGTCGGGCACCATTGTGGCAGCGGAGCGCGGTTACCAGGAATCGGAATGAGTCGTGGCGATCGAATGCACCCCGGTCCATACGTCGAAGCGCGGTATCCAAGCCGCGTCTCGACGAAAACATGCGGATGCCAGGCCGTTGAGCCGCTCCTGTTTGAGCGGCGGCCACCGATACTAAGTCGTCACTGCGAACGACATCGCCAGGGAAGCGGCACGGCGGACAAGATACCGTGCCTGAACAGTCTCGTCGGCCCATGTTCTCCGGCCGACAATATCTATCGTCACCAATCGATGTGCGATCGTTCAAGGGCAAATAACGCGCGATGTGTCATTATCCGGCAAAAATGCGGACGCGAGCTTACGCCTGCTCGCATATGACCCTCTGGCCGGTGTCACTCGCCCGGAAATACATATCGCGCAACGAGGGAAACCACTCGCGCACGAATTCCAGTTCCTCGACGCGGTCGTTTTCGTCCATGTCGGGTAGCGCCGCCAGGTCCGCCGCGGTCCATTGAGCCGAATCGAGCGCCTGCAGATAACGGGCCAGGCGGGCCGTGTCGTCGGCATCGTTGCAGCCGACTTGCTCGGGCCGATAGATGGCGCCTCCGAATGTCAGGTCGCGGCTGCCGAAATGAACCTGCTCGATCGGGGCGCGCGGTCCCGACTCCATGCCGTGACGCTCGGGAGCGAGCAGGCGGCGCAGCGTCTCGGGCGCCGTCTGCAACTCGGGCATTTCCGCCGCGGCGATCAGCAGCACTTCGCCGACCAGGGCGCGCCAGATGTGCCGGTCGAACGGCATTTCTCGGATCACCCGGGCCAACAGCGATTCGTTGGGGCCGGCGAAGTAGCGGTCGCGCAGGGCCTCGATACGCGACTTCAAAGTTTCGTGAAGCGGCGCGCAGGGCGCGAAGCTCCGCTGCTTCCAGCTGGCGGCCAACGGCGGCGCGATAAGGGCGCGATAGAAGGAGTCATCCAGGAGCAGGAAATAGAGCGGCATGGCGTCATTTCGGAGCAAGGGGGGTCGCGTCCCAGACGCGCACGGTCTTGTCGGCGCTCGCCGAAGCCACGCGCCAGCCGTCGGCGCTGAAGGCGACGCCGGTAACGCGGTCGGCATGGCCGCGCAAGCGGAAGATTTCCTGGCCCGTTAGCCCGTCGCACAGGCGGACGCTATGGTCCCAGCTGGCGACCGCCAGACGGCTGCCGTCGGGCCGATAGGCGGCCTGGCCCAGCCGGCCCGTGATGCCGCGATAGGTGCGCAGCGTGTCGCCGGTGTCGGCGTCCCAGAAGGTAAGCCGGCCGCGTTCGGCGCTGCCGCCGGTCGTCACCAGCGTTTTTCCCTCAGGATGAAAGAGAACGCTGGCGAGCGGCACCGGCGTTTGCTCGTCGGCCAGCGCCATCACTTCGGCGCCGTTGGCCGGGTCCATC
>JBBSES010000579.1:0-3285 GCA_038239465.1 Gemmatales bacterium | reverse complement strand
GAAAACAGGCGTTTGCTTGGCGAGCGGGGGGCGGTAGCCCACCGGGGATTCCACGGGGCTCTAACGCCCCCCGCTCGCCGGGTTATTTAAAGAGCAGCGTCGCTAAACGACCAATAACTGGTTAAACCCGCTCCACCACCAGCGCCACCGCGTTGCCGCCGCCCAGACACAACGACGCCAGCCCGCGCTTCAGCCCACGCTGGTGCAAGGCGTAAAGCAGCGTTACCAACACGCGCGTTCCCGAAGCGCCGATGGGATGGCCCAGAGCGATGGCGCCGCCGTTGACGTTGATCTTCGCCTCGTCCAGCTGCAATTCCTTGTTACACGCGAGCATCTGAGCGGCGAAGGCTTCGTTCAATTCGAAGAGGTCGATGTCCCTGGCCGTCAGCCGCGCCTTTTCGAGAGCCATGCGCACCGCCGTCACCGGGGCGATGAAGATGTCCTTCGGCGCCACGCCGCTGGTGGCGTAGGCGACGATACGGGCCAACGGCTGCGTGCCCAGGCGCTCGGCGGCCCGCGCCGAGCCGACTACCACGGCCGCGGCGCCGTCGCTCATCATGCTGGCGTTGCCCGCCGTCACGCTGCCCGTATCGCGGAAGGCGGGGCGCAATTTCGTCAGCGCTTCCACCGTGGTATCGGGGCGGAAGCCTTCGTCGCGCGCGAGCGTCTTCGCTTTCAGGCCACTGCCCACGGTGACGGGCACAATCTCGGCGTCGAAGGCTCCCTGGTCCCAGGCGGCGGCGGCGCGTTGGTGGCTCTGCACGCTGAAGCGGTCCTGGTCGGCGCGGGTGACGCCGCATTGCGCGGCGATATGCTCGGCCGCTTCGCCCATGTGCCAGTCCTCGAAGGCACACCACAGGCCATCGAGGATCAAACCATCGACCGCCTTTTGATCGCCGTATTTCCAGCCGGCGCGAGCGCCGAAGAGCAGATAAGGCGCGCGGCTCATGCTTTCCATGCCGCCGGCCACGATACAATCGGCGTCGCCGGCGCGGATCGCCTGGGCCGCGAACATGACCGCCTTGAGGCCGGAACCGCACACTTTATTGATGGTGACGGCCGCGATGCTGTCCGGCAGTCCCGCTTTCAGCGCCGCCTGCCGCGCCGGGTTTTGGCCGACTCCTGCCTGGACGACGTTGCCTAGGATGACTTCATCGACGCTTGCCGGCGGGACCGCCGCGCGGCGCATTGCTTCCGCCACGGCGACGGCGCCGAGGTTTGGCGCCGGCACGTCGGTCAGCGCTCCGAGGTACTTGCCGATGGGCGTCCGCCCGGCCGACAAGATCAGGGCATCCGGCATGATCGCTCCCTTGCTGGGCGAGGATGGGAAATCGCTTTATAACCAATTATAAGCGGCGCGGCCGGGCGAAGATATCCGACCCGATGGGACGACGATGCTGGTCACGATCGACGCGCTCACCAAGGACTACGGCGCTTACCGCGCCCTCGACGCGCTTAATCTCACCATTGCGCCGGGCGAAATCGTCGGCCTGCTCGGGCCGAACGGGTCAGGCAAGTCCACCGCCTTACGCTTGCTGCTCGGCTTCTTGCGGCCCACTTCGGGACGAGCCACCATCGGGGGCCACGATTGCTGGCACGACGGCGTCGCCGCCCGGCGGCACGTCGCCTATCTCCCCGGCGAACTGCGCCTGTACGAAAACATGACGGGGCGACGGCTGATCGCCTTCCTGGCCCGGCTTCGCGGCCAGCGCGTCAATGAGGAACTCGACGCCTTCGCCAAGCAACTGGACATCGACCTGCGTCGGCCGCTCATCAGCATGTCGTCCGGCATGAAGCGCAAGGTGGCGCTCCTGCAAGTCTTGATCCCGCAAGCGCCGCTGTTAATCCTCGACGAGCCGACCAACACCCTCGACCCGACCATGCGCGATCAGCTGCTCGATCAGTTGAAACAGGCGCGCGCTCGCGGCCAGGCGGTGTTGTTCTCGTCGCACGTCCTTACCGAGGTGGAGCAAGTCTGCGATCGCGTCGCCATTTTGCGCCGCGGCCAGCTGGTCCACTTGCAAAAGATGGACGAACTCGAGCAAACCCGCTCCGTCCGCGTCCGCTTTGACAAACACCCGGATAACCTGCCGGATTGGCTAGGTCCGCAAAGGCAGGAGGCAAGCAACGGCACGCTGGCCTTCGACTACGCCGGGCCGCTGCCGCGTTTGATCGACTGGCTCTCGCGGCAACAGGTCGAGGAGTTGAGCGTCGAGCCGTCGGGGCTTTCGCCGCTGTATCACCGCTATCACGGGACGGCCCCATGACGCTGGCGCTGGTTCGCAAACTGTTGCGCGACATCCGCGCCGCGCTGCTCGTTGTCGCCCTGTTGCTGGCGGCTTTCGAGTGCCTATGGGCCAAGATCACGCAGCGCGTGACCGAGGAACTGGTGCCGCAGTTCACCAAACACGTCCCCGTCTTCTTCATCAAGGCCGCCCTGTTCGAGGGGCCGGGCAAGTTGATGCAGACGCTCATGGGGGGCGAGTCGATCGACTTCACGCGCGGCCTGGACATGCTCTCGATCGGCTACGTGCATCCGTTGGTCGTCACCATCCTGTGCATCTGGGCCGTGGGCCGCGCCGCTGGGGCGGTCGCCGGTGAGATCGACCGCGGCACGATGGAATTGCTGCTGGCGCAGCCGTTGCCGCGCCATCGCGTGATCGTGGCACACTTCATCGTCGATGCCATTACGATTCCGCTCTTGTGCCTGAGTCTCTGGTTCGGCAACTGGCTGGGGCTGTTTATCTTTGGCCACGTCGCGTGGGGCGCCGCGGCCGACGACGGCACGTTGCGCGTCGATCCGCGCGCCTTCGTTCCGGCCCTCGTCTGCGTCGCGGCGCTGCTCTTCGCCGTCAGCGGCATTACGATGTGGCTGTCGGCGCGCGGGCGCTTTCGCAACCGCGTCCTCGGTCTGGCCGTGCTGGTGACGCTGGTGCAATTCCTGGTGAACGTGATCGGGCAAATGTGGCCGGCGCTGGAGCCGTTGCGCAAGTTTACCGTTTTCTACTATTACACGCCGCAACAGGTGGTGCTGCGCGATAGTTGGATGGTGCCGATCGGCTGGGGCGGAGACAGCGGCACGGGATATCCCGTTAGCGGTACGGTCGTACTATTGGTAGTCGGTATCGTGGGATACGCGCTGGCATTATGGACCTTTAGCCGGCGCGATATACCGGCACCCCTGTAGGTTAGCGACGCTTCGCGGAAGCGTTGGAGAATACAAGGCTTCTACGAAGTCATCACGAACTCGCGTTCGCCCGAGAGCATGAAAACGAGCGGTTGCTT
>JBBSES010000578.1:0-3301 GCA_038239465.1 Gemmatales bacterium | reverse complement strand
TACTCAATGGGTTCGCGCGTCTCCTCACGGCGGTGGCCGGCAAGCCCTTCGCCGTCGAGAACCCGTTTCAATGGCTCACCAAAACCCAGGTCGTGCAACGGATCGCCGAAGCCGGGTGCGCCGATTTACTCGGTCACACGATCAGCTGCACGCACACCTGGACGATGACCAACGAGCACCCCCACTGCGGCACATGCTCGCAGTGCATCGACCGCCGGTTCGCCGTGCTCGCCGCCGGACTTCAGGGGCACGATCCGGTCAGTGGCTATGCTCTGGATTTGCTGACGGGCGAATGGGCCGATGGCCCGGAGCGCACCATGCTGGCGGCCTACCTCGAAATGGCCAACCAGCTCGACGAGATGTCCCAAGTCAGGTTCTTCGGCCGCTTCGGCGAGGCCAGCCGCGTGCTGCGGCACATGGGAGACAATGCCGACGCGACGGCCGCGCAAGTCTTCGGCCTCTACCAGCGGCATGCGCGCGAGGTCACCCGAGTGGTGGATGAGGCGATGCGGCAGCATGTCGCCGCGGCGCGGCGCCGCGAATTGTCGCCGGCCGGATTGCTGCGCATGGTATACGACGCCAGCGGCTCCGTCGCCGGCGACGGCAGCGATGTTTCCCAAACGGCGGCAGAGGTTTCGTCTTCCGCAGTTCCAGCAAGCTACATCCGGCGGCGGGGCAAGTGCTGGACCATCCGTTTCGACGGACAGGAAGAGAAGTTGTATACCCCGGACATCGGCATCGATTACCTGCGGGTTCTCCTGGAACACCCGGGCGTTCCCTACTCGGCTTCGGAGTTGGACTGCCACGTGCGCCGGCAGACCAAGCAACTCGCCATGCGAACCGCGACCCCCGCTGACCTGGGGAAATCGCCAGCGGCGATCTCGGAGGGCTTGGGAGCGGATGAACTGCTCGACGCGCAGGGCGAGGAAACATTGAAAATGCGTCTGGGCGAGGTCGAAGAGTGCCTCGCCATCGCGCGGGAAAGCGACTCGCCGCATCGCCTGGATGAAATCGAAGCGTTGGAAGAAGAGCAAGAGTGGATCGCTTCGACCTTGGCCAAGAGCCGAGGCCGAGGAGGGCGCAAGCGGTTACTCAAAGACGCGCGGAACAAGGTTCGCAACCGGGTCTGCAACCCTATCCGGCGAGCGCTGGCAAATATCAAGAAGTACGACCCGCGGCTTTACGAACATCTGAGCAAGCCCATTCTGAATCTGGGCCACACGCTGAGCTACGTGCCGCGCGACGGCATGTGCTGGACGAACGCGGACGACGGGGTCGCCGTCGAAAAATCGAGGCTACACGAAATGTAGCATCGGCTACGCCGGTCGTATCGCCTTCCCTGATGAGGCGTGGCCCGGCAAACACCACACCCGAGCGACCCGTCCCCGTCAGGGGGCGACAGCGCACCCCGAGAAGAGCCTTTTGCCGGGCCGCCTTCTCGGGGTGTTTCTTTGCGCCACCGGCGCGGAAGGAGAATCCGATGCGCGGCAATCTCACCTTGGTGTCCCTGTCCGAACCGTGGCGGCGTCTGGCCGCGCGGATGGAGGACATCGGCTTCGGCACCATCCACGGTCTGGTCATCCGTCAGGGCGAACCCGTCCTCGATCCGCCGCCGCGCGTCGTCCGCGAGCGGAAGTTCCCGTGCGACAACCTGCCTCGCCAGCCGCGCTCGGCGGCGTTGGGCCTGAAGGAGCAACTGATCGAGTTGCTTCACTTCTGCCGGCACCTCGGCGACGGCACCATCGACACGCTGGAGATCAAGCACGGCCTTCCTTTCCGGACGTTCGTGGAGGAACGCGGCTGATCCCCGCCGCGGTCCCGCGTCTTTCTGCTTTTCCATAACCCTGTTGTTCGCTGGCCGCGTCGCGGAGGCGATGGGTGACGCCATCAGGCGTTGGCCGCATCGCCTCCGCGCGGGCGGCTTCCTCCGTTGACGTGCCCATGTCCGCCTCCGCGCCGGCCCGGGGAGTGCCCATTGGCCGACGCTACCGAACCGTGCTTCGACGCCTTCACCCGCCGGCTCATCCAGATCAAGGCTTGCATCCTTGCCTCCCGCGTCGGTTGCGGACGGGACGGCGAGGACTGGGAGCAAGAATTGCGATTGCACCTGCTGCGGCGCTTGCCGGCGTATCGGCCGCGCCGCGCGTCCTTCCACGCCTTCGTCAAGACCGTGATCTCGCGTTACGCGGCCAACCTGCTGCGCGACGGCAAAGCCAAGTGCCGCGATCCAAGTCGTGTCGTTTCACTGAGCCAAATCGTAGCCGGCGACGGCGGCCGACCTGAGGAGTTGGCCGCGCGCGTTCCCGAGTTAGCCCGTGCTTGCCCCGGCGAAAGCCAGCAACTTTCCCCGGAGGAGCAACGCGACCTGCGTATCGACCTGGCCGCCGCGTTGCGAGGCTTATCGCCTGATTCCCAAGCGATGGCCACGCGGCTGATGGAGCGGTCCAAGGCGGAAGTCGCGCGCGATCTCGGGCTATCGCGTTACCAGTTGCACGTTCGCATGAGAGACGTGCTGCGCCATTTCGAGAAAGCCGGCCTGCGCGAGTATCTTTCGTGATCATTCTTCGTCATCTTGTCTCCGCGCCGGGTAGTAGATAGATGTCGGATTGATTTTCCACGAGGAACCCACTCATGAGCGCACCGCTTTACCGCTACCAGTTCGTGCCCCAGACGCCGCCCGAGGAAATCGAGGCGGCACTGCTGCTGGCCCTGGTGGCCACCGAGTCCCTGCACGGCGAGGCGCAAGTGCGTCTCGACGCCGGCCACGCCCTGGACGTGCAGCGCCGCACCCTGGTGATCGACGCCAGCAGTATCGTGGGCCGCGACCCGAACCGGCTGTTCGTCGGCTTCATCGCCGGCGAGATCGGCGAAGGCGCCTTCCAGGTCGAGCGCGTGACGTGCGACGCGGACGCGGCATTGGCCAGCGTGTAATGACCCCTGTTTTTCAGGGCCGGCCAGGCGCCGGCCCCTCAGACGAACGGTAATCCCAAAACCGGACAGGCGTGGCTGGGGAGGCAAAGCCAACCACCGCGCGGTCCTCTTCTTCAAGCAAAGGAGAGCCCGCACGTGGACGACGAATTTCGCAACGGCGATGGCACGACTACTGCCAACCAACGCAACGGCTTGCCATCCGACCCGCGCGGCGCGGCGGCTTACTACCTGAAACTCGGCTGCGCGCCGTTGCCCCTGCCGTTTCGCAGCAAAGACCCAGAGCGCAAAGGATGGCAAAAACTGCGCCTGGACGACGACAACCTCGATCAGTTATTTCCCGATGGGCAAAGGCGCAACGTCGGACTGCTGC
>JBBSES010000577.1:0-3301 GCA_038239465.1 Gemmatales bacterium | reverse complement strand
GACGCACGGCGTCGGCGGGTCTTCGGGATGCATGGAACCGGGAGGCACCAGATTCGAAGCGGGCACGGGCGAACCGGGAGTGGCCACCGGCGCCGGCCCGACCGTTGGCGGCTCCTCCCTGGACGGCTGGGCGCCGGCGCGGACGGCCGCCACGGCCAGCAATGCGACGGCGATAAGCGCGCGAGTCGGCGCGGACATGGCAACCTCGGCGATTCACGCAAGGGCCGACGATCGCGGACGGTCGCCGCTTGCTGGCCCGGCTTCGAGGGCCATAACGGAATTGACGGACGGAGTCTAGGCGTGCCTTGGAATGGTGATTGGTGGTTGGTGGACGGTGGACTTGTACTCTTAATATCGGGTTGGTATCGGCGGGTTGTCTAACCCGCCGTCAACGGCGGGTTGACAAGACAAGCGAAACTTCGCCAACCAAAGATAGGTGGCCCATGACTTCGCCGGACTTGCAATTCATCAAGGATATCGCCCAAATCGTCAATTACCTGGCCCTCAGCGTCACGGGGCCGTTGGCGTTGTTTGGCTTCCTGCGCGCCAAGAAACAGGAGCGGGCCGACCGCGAATACCGCATTTACGACGAACTCGACAACAAGTTTCTCGAATACCAAAAGCTGGCGCTGCAACACGATCTCGAACTGATCGAAGTGCCCGACTACGACCCGCGGCTCGGCTCTTCCAAGCTGCGCAAGAAGCAGGAACTGGTGGCCAACGGCATCGCCTTCTCGCTATTCCAACGCGCTTATCTGATGTTCCACGGCCAATCGGACCAGTTCAAGCAACGCCAATGGCGCGGCTGGGAGCAGAGCTTGATGAACCTGCTGCGGCGCTACTCCGTGCGCGACGCCTGGATGGTATGCCGTCCGCATTACGACGTGAAGTTTCAGGATTACATCGACGCTTGCCTCGTCGCTACCATGCGCGACATGGGCGCCGAGCCGTGCGAGATTTATGCGTTCCGCAAGACGGGCTTGCTCGTCCGCGAGGAGACGTGGCACCTGTTCAACAAAGACGAGCAAGAGGCGTGGGAGCGGGCCAAAGGGGACTATGGGAAAAAGGCGGCCTAGCGCTCCGAGGAAGCGCGCAACGCCAACGCCAACGAGTTCAAGCGCGTCCGCGTGCTATCGGCCCGCGACATGAACACGATGGGACAAGCGGCGCCACACAGCACGCCGCCGAACTGGCAATCGGCGGTATACATGATCGCCTTGACGGTCAGGTTCGCCGACGAGAGATCGGGGAAGAGCATCACATCGGCGGCGCCGACCACGGCGCCGCCGATGCTCTTTTTGTCGCCGGCGTCGGCGGCATAGGCCAAATCGAAGGACAGTGGCCCCTGCACGACGCAGCCGGGAAACGCCTCCTGTTCGCCGAGGCGCTGCAACTCGGCGGCGTCCAGCGTCTCCGGCATCGCTTCCGTCACCGACTCGCTGGCCGCCATGACGGCGACGCGCGCTGGGTCGGCGCCGAGGGCATGAGCGATCTCTCCAGCGCTGCCGAGGATATCGCGCTTCTGCGCGAGCGTCGGCTTGATGCAGATGCCCGTATCGGCGAGAAGGAAACTCCGTCTTTGCGTGGAAAACTCCATCAACACCACCTGGCAAATGGTGCGATTCGTGCGCAAGCCGCTGTCGGCCTGGAGGACGGCGCGCATCAATGCCGGGGTAGCGACTTGCCCTTTCATCAACAGCCGGGCGCGTCCGGCGCGCACCTCGGCGACGGCGGCGGAAGCCGGTTCCTTGGCGTCGATGATCGTGAAGCCGTCGAGCGAGCAGGCGCAGTCGGCGGCGACGCGGCGGATGTCGGCTTCACGGCCCGTAACGATGGGAGCGATCCAGCCGCGGTCGAGGGCGGAGCGGAGCGCCTGGAGGACCGTGACATCGGCGCCGCCGATGGCCGCGACGGGAACGAGGTTCCGCGACTTGTCGGCCTCGTCGAACAGTTGCTCGAAGGTTGACAGTGGCATGGGGAAGGAATGCTCCGGCGATTAGCGTAGTGGTTCGCGGTAGCGGTCCACGATGGTGAGGGCGGTAAAGCCGCCGAGGGCGGCGGCCAGCATCAGGTAAAACGCGGGCGCCAGCGGCACCCCGGTGGCGCCGATGAGCCAGGTGGCAAGGAGCGGCGCGGTGCCGCCGACCACGGCTTGCGTGCAATTGTAGGCGCAGCCAATGCCGGTGGTCCGCGTGCGCGTGGGGAACAATTCCACGTAGGTCGCGCTCGCGGGTCCAGTGGCGAGCATGGCCAGCACGGCGAAGACCAGTTGGGCTTGCAGCGCCGCCGCGAAGGTGCCGCGCGACAGCAGCAGAAACAGCGGGTAGGAGAACAGCACGAAGCCGGCGCATCCCGCGAGGATGACCGGCTTGCGACCGACGCGATCCGACAGCCAGCCGCCCAAGGGGAGCATCAACACCATGACGGTCATGGCGATGGTGTTGACCGTAAGGGCTTCCGGCAACGGTGGCCGATTGATCGTCGCCAGCCAGGTCGGCAGCCAGACCCAGGGGAGATAGAAACCGACCGACAGCATAAGTGATAGGCCGACCGTCTGCGCCAGGGCGCGGCGTTCGTCGCGGAATACCTCGAAGAAGGGCGCCTTGGCCACGTCGCCGGATTCGGCGGCCTGCTCGAAGCGCGGGCTTTCGGCGATGCCCAGCCGCAGCCACAGGCCGACCAGTCCCACGAAGATGCCGCACAAAAACGGCACGCGCCAGCCCCAGGAATCGAGCGTCGGCCCCGCGAGCAGGCCCGTCGTCAGCGCCGCCACGGCGGAACCCATGAGGTTGCCGAAGCCACCACCGAAGCCGGCCCAGCTGGCGACGTAGCCGCGCCGGCCCGCCGGCGCGTGTTCGCCGAGAAACGAGATCGAGCCGATATATTCGCCGCCGACGCTGATGCCCTGCAGGATGCGAATGAGGGTGAGCAAGATCGGAGCGAGGATGCCGATCTCCGCGAACGTCGGCAAGAGGCCGATGCAAGTCGTCGGCACGGCCATGAGCAGCACCGACCATTCGAGCGCCTTCTTGCGGCCAATGCGATCGCCGATATGGCCGAAGAGAATGCCGCCGATGGGCCGCATCAAGAAACCCAGGGCGAAGACGCCGAAGGTATCGAGCAGCGAGGCGATCGGATTGGTGGACGGAAAGAAGCGCTCGCCGATGACCGGGGCGAAGTAGGCGAACAGGGCGAAGTCGTACCACTCGAGGACGTTGCCGATGGCGCCGGCGAGGACGGTGCGCGCCTTATGGTCGGTGGGGGTGTCGCCCATGTGACTATCTCTGAGGCGAGCGGGGGG
>JBBSES010000576.1:0-3314 GCA_038239465.1 Gemmatales bacterium | reverse complement strand
CCGCCTCTAACATTAACGACAATCGTGGCACCGCGTTTCCTTCCCACCCGACACTCCTCACCGACGGCCCATGAACGACGCCATTCGCAAGGCTGAAGTCCTCATCGAGGCGCTCAGCTACATCCGCACGTTCCGCGACCGCTTGACCGTCATCAAGCTCGGCGGCAGCGCGATGGAGGACGCCGACACCCTGCGCTCCACGCTGCAAGACGTCGTCTTCATGGCCACGGTCGGCATGAGGCCCGTGCTGGTGCATGGGGGCGGCAAGCCCATTGATCGAGCGATGGCCAGCGCGGGTCTGGAGCCGCGCAAGGTACAGGGGCGGCGTTACACCGACGACGCCACGTTGGACATCGTCGTCCAGGTATTAACGGCCGAGATCAACGCCGGCATCGTCTCGCAAATGCGGCAACTCGGCGGCCGCGCCGTTGGCCTGCACACCGGGCCGATCCAGTGTCTCTTCGGCGAACGGCTGATGCTGCCTGGCGATGATGGCCGGCCCATCGACCTCGGCCTCGTCGGCCACGTGACCAAGGTGGACGGCCCGCTGATTTCAGATTTCGCGGCCGCCGGCGTGGTGCCCGTCATTCCGTCGCTGGCCCACGACGCCGATGGCCACTGGCTGAACGTCAACGCCGACACCGCCGCCGCCGCCGTGGCCGCCCAGCTGCAGGCCGAAAAGCTCGTCTTTCTCACCGACACGCCCGGCATCCTCCGCGATCGCCACGATGAGGAAAGCCTGATCCCCAGCCTGAATGCCGCCGGTTGCCACGAACTTATCGCCGCGCGCATCATCGACACGGGCATGATCCCGAAAGTCGAAGCCTGTCTGGAGAGCCTGCGCAGTGGCGTCCGCAAGGTCCATATGATCGATGGCCGCTTGCGCCATTCGCTCTTGTTGGAAATCTTCACGCACCTCGGCGTCGGCACCGAGATCGTGCTAGGACCGTAAAGCATCGGCCATCATCCCGGACGGAGAAACGCAGCCATGAGCGACACCGCGACCCTCTCGACCGCGTCGGCCATCGAACTCACGTCCAAATACGTGATCGGCAACTACACGCGCTATCCCGTCTGCCTCGTCCGCGGCGAGGATTCCTACGTCTACGACGACGAGGGCAATCGCTACCTCGACTTCTTCCCCGGCTGGGGCTGCGGACTGCTCGGCCACTGCCCGCCGCGCGTCGTCGAAGCCGTCCGCGAACAGGTCGGCACCTTGATCCATGTGCCGAACACCTGGTACACGGAGCCGCAAGCCCTGCTCGGCGAGGCGCTGAGCGAGCGCACCGGCTGGGGTGGCCAATGTTTCTTCTGCAACAGCGGCACCGAGGCCAACGAGGCCGCCATCAAGCTCGCCCGGCTGCACGGCAAGCCCGGCCGCTACAAGATCATCACGACCATCAACAGTTTCCACGGCCGCACCCTCGGCGCCCTCAGCGCCACCGGGCAGCCCAAGTATCACCAGGGTTTGGAGCCGTTGCTTGCCGGTTTTAACTACGTTCCCTTCGGCGACCTCGACGCCGTCGCCGCCCAGATCGACGCCGAGACGTGTGCCATTCTCGTCGAGCCGATCCAGGGCGAGGGCGGCGTCAACCTGCCGCCAACGGGCTACCTCCAAGGGCTGCGCGCCCTGGCCGACAAGCATAAACTGTTGTTGATGCTCGACGAGGTGCAGACCGGCATGGGCCGCACCGGCCGTTGGTTCGCCCACCAGCACTACGGCATCGAGCCGGACGTGATGACCCTCGCCAAAGCACTGGCCGGCGGCATCGCCTGCGGCGCCATGATCGCCAAGCCCGACATCGCCGCCAAACTGAAACCGGGCACCCACGCCGCCACCTTCGGCGGCAATCCTATCGCCTGTAGAGCGGCCCTGGCGACCATCGAGACCATCGACGCCGATGGCCTGCTCGAACGCGCTACGCAAATCGGCGACCGCTTCCGCGCCCGCTTCGAGGCACTGCGGCAGCGCTGCCCGCTCATCCAGGACGTGCGCGTCAAGGGCGTCATGATCGGCGTCGAACTGACCGTGGACGGCGCACCCATCGTGCAAGCCTGCCTCAAACAGCGTCTGCTCATCAACTGCACGCACGCCACCGTCTTGCGTTTGCTGCCGGCGATGAACCTGACCGACTCGCAGCTGGACGAAGGATGTGCCATTATTGAAGAGGCACTCTTGGCGCACAAAGGTTAACCGTGGTTTGTTTACGTTTCGCGCTCGGGGCGCTCACGCGACCCCGCTCGTCTCCGTGGTTAAATGACCGCCATGCGACACCTCCTCGACTTGACCGAACTGAGTGCCGACGACGTCCACGTCCTCTTCGAGAAGACGGCGCGGCTCAAGGACGCCCTGCGCCGCGGCAAGCGCAAGCGCCTACTCAAAGGCAAGATCCTCGGGCTGGTCTTCGAGAAGCCATCGCTGCGCACGCGCGTCAGCTTCGAGACGGCCATCGCTCAACTCGGCGGCACCAGCCTGTTTCTCGCGGGCAAGGACATCGGTTTCGGCGTCCGCGAGAGCGTCGCCGACTTCGCGCGTACTATGAGCGAATACGTCGATGCCGTCGCCCTGCGCGTCTTCAGCCACGCAAGCATCGAGACGTTCGCCGCCCACGCCACGATCCCCGTCGTCAACGGTCTGTCGGACGTTTATCACCCCTGTCAGGCGCTGGCCGACCTGTTCACGGTCTACGAGGTCTTCGGCGACTTGGAGGGCCGTACCCTGGTCTTCGTCGGCGACGGCAACAACGTGGCCCGCTCGCTGGCGCTGCTCTGCGCCAAGGTGGGCGTCCACTTCATCCTGGCGGCGCCGGAAGGGTACGGCTTCGACAGTCCGTTCCTGCAGACGTATCGGCAGGCGATGCCGAAGGGCGACATGATCCTTAACGGCGAGCCGAGCCACGCCGTCGGCGACGCCGACATCATCTACACCGACGTTTGGACCAGCATGGGCCAGGAAGCGGAACGCGAGCAGCGCTTGCAGCGCTTCGCCCCCTACCAGGTGAACGCCGCTTTATTGCAGCTGGCCCCCAAGCACGCGCGCGTCATGCACTGCCTGCCGGCCCACCGCGGCGAGGAAGTGACCGACGAGGTTCTCGACGGCGACCGTAGCGTCGTCTTCCAGCAGGCGGGGAACCGGATGCATGTGCAGAAGGCGCTGCTGACGTGGATGTTGGGCTAGTGCTGCGTCAAAGCCTCGATTTAGGGTAGCGGCGTCCCGCACTTCGTCTGAATTCTGGCGAATTCAGCTACTCAGACAACGACCCCCGTAGCTGAATTCGCCAGAATTCAGACCCGCGACCCTAAAGTCAAGCCTT
>JBBSES010000575.1:0-3342 GCA_038239465.1 Gemmatales bacterium | reverse complement strand
TGAACGGCCAAGAAGATATCCGCCAGTTTCACGCCGAGCCCCAGCGAGATGCGATACAGCGTTTCGATCGACGCCGAGTTCTTGCCCAACTCGATCTGGGAGAGATAGCCGAGCGACACGTCGGTGCGCTGGGCCAGTTGAGCGAGCGTCAGGCTCTGCGCCTTGCGCCGTTCGCGGATCACGAAGCCGAGCGCCTCGCGCAGGGCGTCTTCCGACAGGCGCAGCAGTCCCTTACTCTCCAGACAACGCAGGACGACTTCTTCCAGCTGGGCGATTTCGAACGGCTTGGTCAGGTAGTCGTAGGTGCGCGCCCGCAGGCAATTCAGGGCGCTGTCGATCGAAGGGTAGCCGGTGACGACGATGATGCTCGCCTCGGGGTGGTATTCCTGCACCCAGCGGAGCAAGTCCTCGGAAACGAGGCCGGGCACCACGTAGTCGGTGATGATGAGGTGGAAGGGCTTCTCGCGGCGCGATTGCAGGACTTCCTCGATCTTGGCCGGGTCGGAGACCGTATCGAGTACGAAGTCGTGAGCGGCGAAGGTGCGACGAATGATGTCGCAGATGGCGGCATCGTCGTCGATGACCAGGATGCGAATCTCGCCGGCGCTTTGCAGGCGCCTTTCGCTCTTGCGCGGCAGCGGCGCGATCTCGGTCTCGTAGTTGGGCGTGTCGGCCGCCGTCGGCTTGGCGGCGCCTTCGGAGGTTTGCGTGGTCATGGTCGGTCTCCCGGTGCGGTGGCGTCAGGAATTTCGCGGGGATAACGTGTGAGAAGCGGCCGGGCCAGCCGACGACACGGGCAAATAGACCCGCGCGACCGTCCCCGCCGGGGTGCCTGCCTCCAGGCAAAAGCCCCCATTCCGCGCTTGCAGTATGCGATAGACGACGACCAGGCCCAGGCCGCGGTGCCGCGGCTTGGTCGTGTAAAACGCTTCCTTGAAGAGCCGCCGCCGGGCATCCGCCGCCAGGCCGCCGCCGTTGTCGGCGATGCTCAATTCGACGTGCGTGCCGGCTGTCGGTTTGCCCCAGAGAGTGTCGCACGCCGCCGCGTCCAGGTCGAGGACGCGCGCCGTAAGGGCAATCGTCCCGGCGGCGCTCATGCTTTCGCGGGCGTTGTCCAGCAACGGGGCCAGTAATTGCCGCAGCGATTCGGGGTCGATCGCCACCGCCGGCAAGTCGACCGGCAACTCGACGCGCAGCCCCGTGCGCGCGTCCGACGAGGCCGCCAGGCGGTTTTCCTCCTCCGCGACGACCAGGCTCAAGTCGGTCGGCCCTGGCCCCCCCGTTCCGCAACGGCTAAAGACGTGCAGCTGTTGCGTCAATTGCACGCCCAGCTGCGCCGCGCGTAGCACCTCGGAAATGTACTGGTAAGGCGCCGATTCCGGCGACATTTGCGTGAGCGTCAGTTCCGCGAAGCCGAGGATGCCCGTCAACACGTTGTCGAACGAATGCGCCAGACGACCACTCATCACGGCGGCGTCGTGCAAACGCTGCTCCAACCGATCCCGATCCAACGGCGGCTCGCGCGATGGCTGGGGCATGGGTGGTGAAGGTCTCTCGATGCGTTATCGCGCGACATACGCCCTACGGGGTCCGCGCGCATCAAAATTCACGTCTTGGATGAATTTACCGCATCGAACGACGGGATGCAAATTATGATCGCCGAATAATGGGGAAGGGGACGGCCCGATCAAGTCTCCTTGATCTTTTTGATCGCCTCTTGCGCCGCCCGCCGGACCTTGTCGCGGGGATCCTGCGCTGCCGTCGTCAGCGCAGGCAGCGCGTCCTTGGCGTCGGGGCCGACCTGCCCTAACTCTTCAATGGCGGCAAGGCGTACTTCGAGGTTGTTGTCATCCATGCACTTGACGAGGTCGGGGACGGCGTCCTTGCCTTCTTTGCCGAGGCTGCCGACGGCGCGGACGACGAAGCAGCGCAGCGAGGTGTCGGTCTTCTTGTCCATCAGGATTTCGCGCAGCGTCGGCAAAGCGCCCTTGGCTTCGGGACCGATCTTACTGATCGTGACCGCCGCCCGCCGCCGCAGGTCGAGACTGCCGTCCGTCAGCGCCTTGGTCAGCGCCGGCACGGCCGGAGCCGCCATCGGCCCAAACTGCGCTAGCACGTCGATGATCGCCTCGCGCACCTCGAGCGCTGTCCCCTTATGATCGAGGACTTCGCCCAGGGTCGGCACCGACGAATGGGCTTCCTTGCCGATGCGCCCCAGGGCGATGGCGGCATACGACCGGGCGTAGTTGTTGGAATCCTTGGCGACGACCTCGGTCAACGCCGCGACGGCCTCGACGGCGTCGGGACCGTAATGGCTCAGCGTCTCTGCGGCGGCGGCGCGGGTGCCGGCGTGGGTGTCCTTAAGGGCGGCGATCAAGACGGCGCGTGGCGTCTTGAGTACCTCGCGGTCGTCGCCCTTGAGGTCCTTGGCGATGCGGCCCAGAGCCGTGGCACAGAAGGCCCGGACTTGCTCGTCCTTGTCGTCTTGCAGAGTTTCGCCGAGCGCCTTGACGGCATCGACCGCCTTGACGCCCAGGCCGCGCAGCGACTGCGCCGCCGCCCGACGCACGTCGATCTCAGCGTCCTTGCGCAACGCATACGCCAACGCGGGCACGGCCAGGTCTGGCACCTTGGTCCCCAAGGTGCCCAGGGCGATAGCGGCCTTGCGCCGCTCGTTGGTTTCCTTGTCCTTTTCGAGGATGAAGACCCACTCGGAGGCTTTCTTGCCATACGCGACCGGATCGACGTCGGCGCCGCGGCCCGGCGCCGCGCCCAGGGCCGCGGTAAGCACTGCCAACGGCGCGAAGGCGAAGAGACGCGACATGGCCCAACCTCCCAGGATGTGCGCGGGGAACGTCTGGCGGCAACCCGCATCATAGGGCCGCGCGCCGTGGGCAGTCAACTTCTGGGTCAATGGTCAGTGGTTTTGAAAGTAATCGTCCAGCAACTGACAGCTGTTAACTGACAACCCGCGCTCTTGACTCCCCCCACGGACGCCATTAGATATGACTGACGGGAAGCCCGTGCGCAACCGTGGAAAGCCTGGGGCCGAGGGGGTCTCGGGCGTTTTTTGTGTCCAGCGCCGCTCCAAGCATCCTTTCAGCCGCGCTGGGGGCGATGCCGGAAGGGCGGCAACCCTTTCGGGAGGCCGGGCGTCCGTCCGGCGCGCAGCATCATGCCCTGCACCTGTGTCGTCGGCCTACAATGGGGCGACGAAGCCAAGGGGAAAATCGTCGATCTGCTGGGCGAGCAGCATCAATTCGTGGTCCGCTACAACGGCGGCGCCAACGCCGGCCATACCGTCGTCCAGGGCGGCAAGACCTACAAACTCTCGCTGCTGCC
>JBBSES010000574.1:0-3343 GCA_038239465.1 Gemmatales bacterium | reverse complement strand
GCGCCTGCGTGACCCAGAAGCAGGTTTGGCCGCCGCGATCCGCCACTGCCTGATGGCCGAGCAGCGCTTCGACGGCTTGCAGGCCGGAGAGCGTCTCGACCTCGAAGTTGAGGGCGCCGGCCAGTTCCTTCGGCCCCAGTCCGGCCGCTTTGCCCAGCGGGAGTTCCAGCGTTTGCGTCCATAGGTCGGTGCAGAGGAACCAGACGCGCTGGCCGAGCCTCGGCGGTCCTAGCAGCAAAGTCGCCTCGGCCAGCGACGGCATATCGGGCAGTTCGGGACGCGGCTGGCTCCAGCTGCCGAGCAAGGCGCCGCCGTCGCGCGTCAGGTCGGCGCGCAAAAGAATATCGCGGGTGATGAGCAAGATCGTCGTGGCGGCGCGGCGGGCCATGAAGGTGTCGCTTCAAGGAAGTTTGATGAGTAAATCGCCCACGTCGTTGGTGCCGGCGCGGACCACGACGCGGGTATAGGGGCTAAGCGCCGGCGCGGTCACGCCGGCCTTTTTCAGCGATGCCCACAGCAAGCGCGGGCCGACGCGCGGGCTGGCGGGCGGGCCGAGCGGCACGACGGTGGCGCCGTTTTGGATGCCGAGCTTCATGCCGAGCGTGGCGTCCGGCAACGCGGCGAGGCGGAATTGCACGCCGACGCCGGCCGTCGCGGTGGCGGGAGGCCAAATGCTAGCGAGGATCGGCAAAGGAAGACTGGTCGCCGGGTCGGGATTGGCGCCGACGAAGTGCAGCGTAATGACGCCATCGGCGGCCGTCGGATCGCGCGGCGTCGGCTGCGGCGTCATCATCGTCGCCGCGTCCTGCACCTGAACGCGGCCCTGGATAATGCCCGTCGTCGTCGGCAGGGTGAAGACGATGTCCTTGTTGTACCCCGTGGTATCGCCGCCCGCTCCGTCGGCGATGTTGTCGGCCCCGTAGCTGACGATGGTGCCCGTTGCGATGTCGAAGTGGATCGGGTTGCCCCAGCCGTCCTTGGGGACAAGGCTCTGATAGGGCAGGGCGAGGTACGGCCCGTTCCAGCCGGCCGCGGTGGAGGGCATCGTCGCCGGAGCGCCCGAGGGCAAGGAAAGCTGAAACGGCGCCAGGTTGACGGGACTGATCAAGTCGCTCAGGTCGGCCAGCGGCAGGCGTCCGGTATCGGCGACGAAGCCGCTGACCTGCGCGGTGCCGTCGGCCGCGCGCTGATTGGCCGGCCCAACGATGGCGTCCTGAATGCTCTGCATGGTCCGCACCGTGGCGTCGTAGCGCGCCTGATCGACGACCATATCGGTCGCGGTGACGGCGATGGTCGTCAGGATCGCCAGGATGGCGAGGACGACGAGCAGTTCGACCAGGGTGAGGCCGGGGCGTCGCTTCGTTGCCGCGATCATCGTCTATTGCGCCTGCTGCTTGGCCTTGAGGTCGTAGTAATTCGTCCACGGATTGCCGCCGGCCGTCGGGTCGGCCCGGAGGTAGAGGATCACGTCGTCCTTGCTGAGGGATGGACTGCCGGCCAGTATCGCGGGGTCCCAGGTGTTCTGATACCCCGCGTCGAGGGCGCCGTCGATGCCGAGCGACACCAGGCGGACGCGATAGGGCCGGTTCGGAGTGCCGACGGGCGGCCATTGCAGGACGATCGGCCGCCCCTGCTTTTGCAGCTTGGTCGCGGAGTCCAGATAGTTGAAACTATCGAGGACCGTGGTGGAGCCACTCGTTTGCGCCAGGTACGGCCCGCGCCAGCCGCGGCGAAAGGCCGGGTCGAAGGTTGGCTTACCGGCCGGGCTGAGCAAATCGTTGATCGTGAACGGAATGCCGGCGAGCGCGTCGGGGTCGCTCACGCCGGGGGATAGTCCCTTCATGTCTTGCAGGTAGCTCGGCCCGCCATTGCCGACGACGGCGTTGCGAAGGGCCGTCATGGTTTGGAAGGTGATATCCAACTCCGAGGTTTGCAGGGAACGGCCATACATGGGGACGAGTAGCGCCGCCAGGCTGACGAGGACGGCCATGACGACGAGAAGCTCGGCGAGGGTCATTCCCTGGCGAGCGGGGGGCGTAAGCCCCCCGGGGGTTCGCGGAAAGAGATCCACGGGGGACGTACGCCCCCCGCTCGCCAAGCATGTGTTTACTTCTCGAAGGGACGGCATGGTCGCCTTTCGTCGCGGAAAAAAGCCCCCCGATGGCCAGGCCGCGTCCACCTATCAGACGCGGTTGGAGCGGCCACCGGGGAAGCTAGCTCTTGCCAGAACGCATCAAGGCAAGCGAGGATCCTTGGCTACCTGGTAGTAGCCGACGACATCCTTCTCCGTACTCTCGAGTTCGTCGTCTTCCAAGGCCACGGCTGCAATAAACCGGGCACGTTCGCTATTTACCACTTCGGTCCCACTGATCTTGAAGATGACGCCGACGCGCGAGTACGTGGTAGCCGGCGTGAAATCTTTCTTTTGCGGCGCCGACATGGGCGCATCTTGCATCACCTGGCCGACCATCGAGTTCCGCGCCCCTACGCCAAAAACGATGTACCGCGCCGTGGGGTCGGTCGCGCGTTCCGTGGCGAGGAATGCGGGATTAAACCCGTCGATTGTCGCGTTGCTGGCGAGCAATCGAACGGTCGTGCCGGTCCCTAGCGTTGTCTGGTTGGCGGTGTAAGCGGCACTGTAGGGGTACATCGTCGCCTGGAAGCCCGCGGGAGTGGCATCAGTCGCCAGAGGTTGCACGAAGTTGACACCCACGTTTTGGAGGGCCGAAAGTTCGGCCGCCGTCAGATTTCCCGTGATTGTGAAGCCGCCAAATACGCCCGCCGTCGAGGTGGCTCCGGGCAAATAAGCGGGAGTGGCCCCCGCGCTATCGACCAACAAATCGAAGTTATCGGGGTAGCTGAGAAAGAGTGCTTGATACAACTGCACGGCCTTCGACACTTCGCTTGTCTGCGTCGCGTCGGTCGCCTTGTGTGTGCGGCGCAGGATATTCGGAAACAGCGGGACCAGGATCGAGGCCAGCGCTGCCAGGATGGTCAGCACCACGACCAGTTCCATCAGGGTAAGGCCGCGGCGACGGCGCGAGCGGAGCGTTGACGAGAGAGACATCAGCCGGACTCCATCGGTGGTGGAACGGATTTATGAATCGAGAGCGCCTTCGCCGGCGCGTGCCCGATTTCCCGTAGCCTCACCGTTAGCAATTCGCGGTCCATTGATGTCGCTCTCGTGTCGTTTCTTGCAAGTGCTTTCCAAATAGTTGGTTATGGATGGTGGCCTTCGTGCTTCTCCTCGGCGCGAAACTTTTGCTGAGCGACGAATCACCAGGAGCGGTTAGAGATTCGCCACGACGAGCGGCGGGGTTTATCCCCGCCGTGGACGCCGTCG
>JBBSES010000573.1:0-3345 GCA_038239465.1 Gemmatales bacterium | reverse complement strand
GCCCGCCGTAAAATTGATTGCGCGTGCGGAACGAGTCGCGCACGGAAACCAGGTTCGGGGCGAGAACCGTGGCGCCGGCGAAACCGCTGCGGCCGCCGGGCAGGATGTCGCCGCTGGGCAGCGTGACGGAGCCGAACGGCAGGATCCGCGACCCTTGCGTGACGACCAGGTCTTCACCGAGATCGACGTAGCGGAAGCCGGCCAGCAGCCAGACGCTGCTCGGGCCGTCGAGCAACCCGGCCTTGTAAACGAAATTGCCTTCGGCGCCCCACAGGTCGGACTGCGAACGCACGACCACGCCGCCCGCGAACGAGCCGGGCAGGGCTACCAGGCTGACGCGCTCCGTGTCCGAGAGGACATCGTGGAACGGCACGGACACGACGGGAGAGCTGGCGGAGCCGTCGCCGCTCGCGGAGAAGCGCACCGACTTCTGGCCCAGGGCGAAGACGCTGCCTTCGACGCCGCGGTCGCGCTCGGCGTTATGCCACAGCGCCAGGTTGATGCGGCCGCCCGTGAACTGGTGGTAGTTCAGCGTGCCGGGGCCGAAGACCGAACTGGTATCGGCCTGACCCAGCGTGCCGCGCCCGGCCAGCGATCCCGTCGTCACCAACGGCACCGACAGGTGGTTGTCCTTGATCCACCAGAGCAAGAAGTCGGCCCCGCCGGTCACGTACAACTCGGGCACGGCGGCGTGATCCTTGAACCCCTGCCAAATGCCGGAGGCGGGCACGGGCTGGATGGCGGCGCAATGTGGGTTGTAGGGCGACTCCGCGGGCGGCGTCGGCAGCGGGGCCGGCGATACCTCGGGCAGCGGGGCGCCGGCCGGCACGGGCGACAGCGGGGCGCTAAACGGCGCCACCCCTGAGCCGCGGGGGCCATAGGGCGATTGCGCCGGTCCCGCCAGCGCCGAATGGGACGCATCAGGCAAATAGGGCGACGGCGCGGGTGACGGCGCCTGGGCGAGCGATAGCGTGGCGCCGGTCAACAGGCCGGCAACGGAAGCGAGAAATCCATGTCTCATGGCATACTCCCTGATACGCAGGAGGCTGCGTCCACTTGGGAAACTGGGGCGAATGACCGTTATCGGTGGCAGCGTAGGGGAATTCGCTAGATGGAGAACAAGCGGTGCCGCTGGATTAATCGGCATTTTGCGCGGATGGCATGAGCGGAAGGCGGAAGGGAAACGAGGGAAAGGGAGGCCTTCAGAAATGAAATCGCTCGGGGGCGAAAGACGAATGCTTGCGCGAAAGGGAGGGCAAGGGAATCATCCATCGTTGCGATCCGACTCCTTGGAATAATCCCAACCGAAGCTCGGAGCGAACAGGATCGGCGCGAACTGGCCGCTTGACACTCCTTGCCCAGGGTGTAATTTGGGAAAGATGGAATAGCTGCGACGCCTGTGCCATCGCGGCCGAACATCTCCACCATACCCCGACGGCTGAGCCTTCCGAACGTAGGCTCCGCGCCCGTACAACGTGAAAGCGAGCCGGTTTCATGACCCGACTAACCCATGCGCTGCGTTCGCGCGCTTCGTCCCTCATGCGGTTTTTGACGGGCACCGCGGGTATGGAAAGGAAGCCCCTGCCCACGCGACGGCGCACGCTGCTTACTGTCGAGATGCTGGAGGATCGCATCGTCCCGGCGGCCCTCAGAAACCTTCCCGGTTTCACGACGACTCCTTTGGCGCGGGGGGACGACCTGACAACGCCGGCGATCACCCTTCCGTTCGGCGTCAACTTCCTCGGACAGCAGTTTTCGCAGCTGTTCGTGAACACCAACGGCAACGTCACCTTCGACGGTCCCTTGCCGCGACCCTTCACGCCGGACCTCCTGGCCGGATCGGGTCACTCGATCATCGCCCCGTACTTCGCCGACGTGGATACGACCGGCATCGGCACGATCACGTACGGGACCGACACGGTCAATGGCCACCTCGCCTTCGGCGTCGATTGGATTAACGTCGGCTACTTTAACGCGGAAACGAACAAGACCAATACGTTTCAGCTGATCATCATCGATCGCTCGGACGTCGGCCCGGGCAACTTCGACGTGGAGTTCAACTACGATAACATCACCTGGGAAACGGGCGACTTCAGCGGCGGCGTGAACGGACTGGGAGGTATATCGGCGCGGGCCGGCTACTCGAACGGCTCGGGCGTCCCGGGAACTTTCTTCGAACTGCCCGGTTCTGGCATCAATGGAGCGTTCCTGAACAGCAACGCCACGACCGGGCTGATCAACAGCGATCTCAACAGCCCGGTCCTCGGGCGTTACGACTTTACGTTCCGAAACGGCCAGGCGGCGGCTGGGCAAGTGACGATACCGCCGATTTTCGCCGTGGGCGCGGGGGCCGGGAGCGATCCGATCGTCAACGTCTACGACGCCGCCTCGGGAAGTCTCCTCTACAGCTTCAATGTCTTCGGCAACTTTCGGGGCGGCGTGCGCGTGGCCGTCGGCGACGTGACCGGCGATGGCGTGCCCGATGTCATTTGTGCCGCCGGGCCGGGTGGCGGTCCCCAGGTGACCATCGTCGATGGCGCGAGCCGGCAGGTAATTTCCAGCTTCTTTGGTATGGCGAGCACTTTCACCGGCGGCCTGTTCGTGGCGGTCGGCGACCTGGACCGCGATGGCCGGGCCGAGATCGTCCTTGGCGCCGACAGGGGCGGCGGCCCTCAGGTCAATGTCTGCAACGTGAACGGCACGGTCTTGCGCAGCTTCTACGCATTCACGCCGAGCTTCACTGGCGGCGTTCGGGTGGCCGTCGGCGACTTTGGCAACCCCCGTGGCGCCGACATCCTTACCGGCGCCGGACCAGGCGGCGGGCCGCAGGTGACGCTGTTCGATGGGCGTACCCTGGTGGCCCTATATAGTTTCTACGGGCTGAACCCCAACTTCCGCGGCGGCGTCTATGTCGCGGCTGGCGACCTGACCGGCGACGGCATCGCCGATTTCATCGTCGGCGCCGGCGAAGGCGGCTTGCCGCAAGTAAGCATTTACGACGGCCTCCAGCGCGGTCTATTATCCAGTTTTTACGCCTTCCCGCCTCAGGTCCCCAAGGTCGATTCCGCCTCCATGTCTGGCGGCGTCCGCGTGGGCTACTCGGGCGGACTGCTTGGCCGGCCCCTGCTCTTCACCGGCTCCGGCACGAATGCCGTGCCCGCCGTCAACGAGTACAGCGGGCTGAATCTTATTATCAACGGCCCCAACGCTTCCCTGCTTCAAGCCTTCTTCCCCTTTGACGCCCGCGTTACCGGAGGCGTGTACGTGGGCGGTTGATGCCGCGGTCGCCGGGTTATTTTCAAAGCAGGTGGCGGACCTTGGCGTTCGCACGGAACACGCGAAAAT
>JBBSES010000572.1:0-3345 GCA_038239465.1 Gemmatales bacterium | reverse complement strand
CGGGGCGAGCGGGGGGTGTAAGCGCCCCATGGATGTCTTTAGGCGAAATCCACGGGGGGCTTACGCCCCCCGCTCGCCGACGCGATGCTTTACTTCAACTCCACCGACCAGTACGCATTGTCGAGGAACGTGCGCCACGACTGGTACTTCGTATGCGTCAGCTTGAGATTCAGCATCGGGCTGCGCTTCGGCTTCTCCGGCTTGCGGATCAAGCTGATGTGCGCCTGCTTGGGCGTGCGGCCACCCTTGCGGACGTTACAATTGACGCAGGCGCAGACGATGTTTTCCCACGTACTCTGCCCGCCCTGGCTGCGCGGCGTCACGTGGTCGAGGCTCAGTTCGGCGGTCGGGAATTTGCGGCCGCAGTACTGGCACTGGTTGTTGTCGCGGGCGAAGATGTTGCGCCGGTTGAACTTCACCGTCTGCTTCGGCAGCTTCTCGTAGCCGAGCAAGCGGATGACGCGCGGCACCTGGATTTCGCTGTTGACGGTCCGCACCCAGTCGTCATCGACCTGGCGGAATTGACGGGCACGGTACTCGCTGACCTCGCGCCAGGTGGCGAAGTCGTAGGTGGTGAACTGGCCGTCTTCCAGGCTGACCACCTCGGCCAGGTCCTTGCACAACAGGCAAAAGGCACGACGGACGGAGATGATGTGAATGGCCATGAACAGCTTGTTCAAGACCAGGACGCTGGCGTCGAGTGCCGAGTTGGGGGCGGAACTCATATAGGTCCCTTTCTGCCGGAAGGTTCGTGGTTCGGAGACTCCACAAGGCGGGCGTTCTGCCAGGAAGGACGCGCCAACCCCGGCCGGGGTTCAAAAAATTTCTACTATCATAACAACCGTCTCCTAGCGGAAGCAAGCGCCGGGTACGCGGGTCACGGCGTTCTTTCACGACACTTTCACGCCATCGACATAGGGACGGCGCGACATCGGGAGCCTTCATGGAGCGAGTGCTGCACTCCGTGGCCGACATTCTGGCCTCGTTCGGCCCACGCCGCTGGCTGCTGTCGCGGCCCTTGCCGCCGCGCCACGAGACGCTGGCCGCGCCCGGTTGCCGCGAGGCAATCGACGTCCGCATCGACGCGCATGGCGTGCCGCACGTCCATGCCGACCACGCGGACGACCTGTTTTTCGCCCAAGGGTATTGCCACGCGCGCGACCGGCTCTGGCAGATGGAATTGAACCGGCGCGCGGCCAATGGCGAATTGGCGGAAATCTTTGGCGCCGTCGCCTTGGAGGCCGACCGGATGCTGCGCCGCCTCGGTTTCCGCCATGACGCCGAGCGCGAATTCGGCACCGTGCCCGACGCGACGCGCGGCTATCTGACCGCCTACGCGGCCGGCGCCAACGCCTATATCGAGCGGCATCGGCTGCCGATCGAGTTCACGTTGCTCCGCTTTCGTCCGCGGCCCTGGCAGCCTGTCGATTCGCTGGCTTTCGCGCGGTACATGGGCTTCACGCTGACGTACAACTGGGAAACGGAACTGATCCGCAGCCGGCTGATCGCCGTGCTGGGCAAGGAACGAGCCGCCGCCCTCGAAGCCGGCCGTGAGGGAATTCCGGCTCCTCCGGAGGCTTCCGGCGTCAACGGCTTCGCGCCCTCCCGAGCGGCGCCGTCGGGGATCCCGCTGGCCAACGGCGGCGCCAGCAACAACTGGGTGGTCTCGGGCGCGCGTTCGACCACGGGCCGGCCCTTGTTGGCCAACGATCCGCACCTGCGGCCACGCATCCCGCCCTTTTGGTACATGGTCCATCTGCGCGGCGGCGATTTCGACGTGGCCGGCGCCTCGCTGCCCGGCGCCCTCGGCGTCCTCGTCGGCCACAACGACCGCGTCGCCTGGGGCATCACTTCCGCCATCGTCGATTGTCAGGACCTCTTCGTCGAACGCGCCGACCCTGGCCAACCGCGGCGCTTCGCGCACGGCGACGACTGGTACGACGCCGAGGTGCGCCGCGAGGAAATCCGCGTCAAGGGCAGCGCCGAACCCGTCATCGAAGATGTGGTCGTCACGCGCCACGGTCCATTGCTCAACGGCCTGCTCGACATCCCCGCCGAGCCGCCGCTGTCGCTCTGCTGCGTCACGCGCGGCACAGCCAGCGCCGTGGAAGCCATTCTCTCCATGAACCGCGCCAGCGACGCGGCCGCCTTCCGCGCCGCCCTTTCGACCTGGAGCTTTCCGTCGTTGAACTTCGTCTTCGCCGATACCGCCGGACACATCGGCTATCAGCTGGCGGGGACCGTGCCCATCCGCGCCAAGGGCGACGGCGCCGCGCCGGTGCCGGGCGCCGAGGGAACGCACGATTGGACGGGGCACGTTCCGTTCGACGCCCTACCCGCCGCGCAGGATCCGCCGGACGGTCAATGGTCCACGGCCAACAGCCGGCCCGACGCGCCGTGTTCCTATTTTCTGGCGAAGGACTGGCTCGACGACGGCCGGCAGCGGCGCATCCAGGAACTGTTGCGCGCGAAAGACAAGCATTCGCTCGCCGACTTCGAGACGCTGCAAAACGACGTGGTCTCGCTGACGGCCCAACGGGTGTGGGAGACGCTAAGAAAGGGGACAACGCCCCGTGCCAGAGAACTCGCGGAATGGGACGGCCGGCTGCACGCCGAGAGTTGTCAGGCCTCGATCTATCACGTCTTTCGCCGTGAGTTGCTGCGTCAGGCCCACCGCGATTTGCCGGAACCGCTGGTCGATTACGTGCTCGGCAAGGGGATCAGTGAGACGCTCTCGTTCGCGTCGGTCTTTCATGGCCGGGCCTCGGAATTCCTGGTGGCCACGCTCGACAATCTCCTCGCCGCCGACCGCGAGGACGTGATCGACGACGCCCTGCGGAACGCCCTGGCCTGGTTGCGGGAACGTCTCGGCCCCGACCCGGCGCAATGGCACTGGGGCCGGCTGCACCAGGTGGAGTATGGCCACGTCATCGGCCGGGCCATGCCGTTGCTCGACCGCGCCCTCGGCCTGAGCCGTGGCCCCTTCCCCGTCGGCGGCGACACCGATACGGTCGCGCAAGCCGGCGTCGATCCGTGGCACCCGTACAACGCCGCGACGTTCACCGTCTCGTATCGACAAATCTTCGACGTGGGCGACTGGGACGCGGGCCGGTTCATATTGCCGACGGGCCAATCGGGGCACCCCGGCAGCGAACACTACGACGACATGACGGGCCAATGGCTGCGCGGGGAGTATCGGCCGTTGTTGTTTGGCCGTGAGGCCATCGAGGCGGCGACGGCGGAGACGATACGCATCGATCCCTGGCGAGCGGGGTCGCGTTAGCGCCCCGAGTACGGGGTCGCGTTAGCGCCCCGCTCGCCGGCTATTCCCGCGCTCGGGGCGCT
>JBBSES010000571.1:0-3348 GCA_038239465.1 Gemmatales bacterium | reverse complement strand
GCCATGAAGACCGTCAACAGCGGCAGAGCCATCATGCAAGCGAGGACGCGCGGACCGACGAGTTGCCGCCAGGGCGAGACGCCGAGGACTTCCAGAGCGTCGATCTGCTCCGTCAAGCGCATCGATCCCAACTCCGCGCCCAGGCTAGCTCCCGACCGGCCGGCGACGATCAGTCCGGCGCCGGTGGGGGCGAACTCCAGGACGACGGCCAACGCCAGCGCTTGCGGCAAATACTCGGTGGCCCCGAAGCGATTGAGCAGGCTGTGCAAGTGCAGCCAGACGACGGCCCCCAAGGCCAGGCCAGCGACGGCGGCGAGCGGCAATGCGCCGAGCATGGTCGCATGCAGCTGGAGCAGCACATCCCGCGGCCGGAGAAAGGCGCCCAGCGCCGCCCCCCACGCGCGCAAGGCGAAGTGGCAGAAACGGCCCACGTTTTCGAGCGAGTCGAGAGGGGTCATGAGGGACTTCGAATCAGACGGCGGAGAAGGGAGCGAGGCTCCAGGTCCAGTGCCGGTCGGAGGTTTGCGTAACATTGGCCGGGTCTGAGCCGCGATCGGCTACCAGCGCTCGCACCTCGGCCAGGGTCAGCGCGGCGTGAAAGGAATCGTCGAACATCTGTCGCTGATGCGGCGTGGCGTCTGCGGCATAGGTGTCCACCAGACGCTTGACGGTGGCGTCGTCTTCGGGCCGAAGGAGGTCGCGGACGAACAGGAAACCTCCGGGAGCCAGAACGCGCAACATCTCCCCTATCGCGACGCCCGGTTCGGGGATGTGGTGCAGAATGCTGTTGGAAACAACGGCGGCGAACGCGCTGGAAGGATAGGGCATCGCCTTGGCATCGACGCGCTCCAGCGTCACGCGGTCGGCCAGGCCAGCGCGGCTCACGTTTTCCCGCCCGATGGCCAACATATGCGCGGCCAGGTCAATGGCGACAACGGTGAGGTGAGGTGCTTGCCGGCACAACTCGACCGGGATTCGCGCCGTGCCCGTGCCCACGTCGAGTACGCGCCCGGTGCCCCGATAGACGGCCAGGAAGTCCGCCACGAAGACGCGATTGACCGCGGCATGGTCCATGTCGTCGTAATCGCGGGCTTCCGCGGCGGTGTCCATCGCCTCGGTTTCGAGGGTGCGCGGCAACATGGCGGGCGCGCCTCCGGGCGTCAGTTGGCGGCCAGGGCGGGCAGCCGATGCGCCGGTGCTGGAGGCTGGCGGCGGACGTCCCGTTCGTCGCGGAAGACGGCGAGCAGGTCCGAGCGGATCTCGAAATCCTGGGCGCCGCGCCGATCCCATTCGCGGATGACGAGCGACGTGGCCGGGTTCAGCTTGGCCACGTGATGAAGCCAGTTGATGCCGGCTTCGATGGTCAAATGGCTGGTGCGCGGGTGGTTCCAGCCCACATGGGTAGCGAGGCATCCCATCGGCACGGCGCGACTGAAGCAACCGTGGATGAGCAGCGGACTGCTTTTTTCGAGCAACTCGACCAGGCGGTCGAGGGCGTTGTCGGTGACGTTCGGGAGCCAGGCCGTGCGCAACTCGTGGAGGCATTCCGGAGACAGCATAGGCAGAACTCCTCTCAGGATGTGCCGCGAGGGAGCGTTCCCGTTCGCGGCCGACTTCGGTCTAGCGGTCAAAGCATTGTAGCGAAATCGGTCCAGCTGCGGAGCGATGGGCGGCGGGATTCCTTCCGTCGGCACGCCTCAAAGCTTTGAGACGGAACCACTTCTGGCATCAATGCTAAAGGGAGCCGTTCCTAACCGGACAGCCGCCCGTGGAGCGCGGCTGCCGTAACCTGTTGCTTAGCAAGTAGTAAGGGTCAAAAAACCCCGCCGTTCGCGGGTGCGAAGCGACGGGGCCGGAACAGAGAAGAGGCCATTCGCCCTTATTGGTAACGAAAGCCGCTTTGACTGTCAATGGTTCTCCCGAAGAATCCGGTTTTCCCGACACAAACACCCTAGGCGAACCCGACCCTCGCCGGTAAACTTCACCGATTCGGCACGGTTGCCCTGGGAGATCGAGCGCATGGACGCGAACCGCGAACCGCGAGTGGTGTTGGTCCACGACTGGCTCAACGGCATGCGCGGCGGCGAAAAGTGCCTCGAAGCGCTGTGCCGCCACTGGCCCGAAGCGCGGCTCTATACGCTCTTACACCGACCGGGCAGTACGTCGTCCGCCATCGAACGCCTGTCGCCTCGAACCAGCTTTCTGCAACGCCTGCCGGGCGTGCAATCGTACTATCGCTATCTGTTGCCCCTGATGCCGGCGGCGGCCAACTGGCGCCTGCCGCCGTGCGACCTGGTCGTCAGCTTTAGCCATTGCGTGGCTAAGGCGGCGCGGCCGCCCAAAGATGTGCCGCATGTCTGTTATTGCTTCACGCCGATGCGCTATGCCTGGCACATGCGCGACGCCTACTTCGGCGCCGGGCTGAAGGCGCGGCTGATCGATAGAATCCTGGAGCGATTGCGCCGCTGGGACCGAAGCACGGCCGAGCGCGTCACCCACTTCCTGGCCATCAGCCGCACCGTGCAACGCCGTATCGCCGAATGTTACGGCCGCGATAGCACCGTCATCTATCCGCCCGTCGATACCGACTTCTATTGTCCGGCCCCAGTGTGGCGCGAGGATTACTATCTCGTGGTGTCGGCCTTCGCTCCCTACAAGCGAATCGACGTGGCCATCGAAACTTGTAATCGATTGCGGCGTTCATTGGTGGTGATCGGCACCGGGCAGGACGGCCGACGATTGCGAGCGCTGGCCGGACCGACGATCCACTTCCTCGGCTGGCAGTCCGACGAGGTGATCCGCGACCATATGCGCCGCTGCCGGGCGCTGCTGTTCCCTGGCGAGGAAGACTTCGGCATCGTGCCGGTCGAGGCGATGGCGTGCGGCACTCCCGTCATCGCCCTGGGACGGGGCGGCGCCACCGAGACGGTCGTGCCTCCCGGAACCGGCGCCGAACCGACGGGACTCTGGTTCGACGAACCCGATAGCAAGGCATTGGCACGGACGTTGCTTAACTATGAATCGTCGTCGGCCGACTTCCATCCGGCGGCGGCCCGCAGGCAGGCACAGCGCTTCAATCAGCAGCGATTTTCCGACGAGCTTGTGGGTTATCTACACGAGGTATTGCAACCAAGGCGGCAAGCGCCGCGCCGGGCGGCCTGAACGAAACGGCGTCGCGCCGAATTTCCGGCGTCCGGCGCTTGGAGAAGCCCGGCACGGGAGGTAGCATGTTAAACACCCTGGCACGCCCCACGCCACTTTCTCTCCCCGAGAACGCTTCGACGCGAAGGAACCCCAGCCCCATGGCCCATCTCGTGGTTCAAATTGGCAGTCGCTCCGCCCAGGGGT
>JBBSES010000570.1:0-3348 GCA_038239465.1 Gemmatales bacterium | reverse complement strand
GAACCAGAAGACACAAACTGCGCGGCTTAACGAACGGGGAACCATCGTGAAGACCTTGGCGGCGATTCTCGTGGAACTAGGCAAACCGCTCGTGGTGGACGAACTGGAAATTCCGCCGCTCAAGCCGGGGCAGGTACTCGTGGAAGTCGTCTTCAGCGGCGTCTGTCAAACGCAGCTGCAAGAGGTGCGCGGCTACCGCGGGGCCGACCCCTTCTTGCCCCACTGCCTGGGCCACGAAGCCGGCGGCATCGTCCGCGAACTGGGGCCGGGCGTGCAGAAAGTCAAGGACGGCGACCGCGTCATCCTCTCCTGGATCAAAGGGTCCGGCGGCAACGTGCCGGGCACCGTCTATTCGTGGAAGGGCAAGTCGGTCAATGCCGGCGGCGTCACCACGTTCGCGCGCCTGACCGTCGTCAGCGAAAATCGACTGACGCGCTTGCCCCCTGACTTCTCGCTAAAAGAAGCGGCGCCGCTCGGTTGCCCGGTGCCGACCGGCGTCGGCGCCGTGGTCAACACCGCGGGAGCGCGGCCCGGCATGAGCCTCGCCGTCTTCGGCGTCGGCGGCGTCGGCTGCTGCGCCATCGCCGGGGCGCGCGTCGCGGGCTGCCATCCGGTCATCGCCGTCGATATCAATCCGAGCAAACTGGAAGTCGCGCGGGCAATGGGGGCGAGCCATACCGTATTGGCGTCCGAGCCGCGCGTCGTCGAGCGCGTGGTCGAGGTGTCGGGCGGGGCACTCGATATCGCCATCGAGGTCGCCGGCCGGCCCGCCACGATGCAGCAAGCGTTGCAAGCAGTGCGCGGCCAGGGCGGCATCGCCGTGGTCATCGGCAACGCCCGCTTCGGCGAGACGCTCGATTTCTCGCCGCGCCTGCTCAACGATGGCAAGCAGCTGCGCGGCACCTGGGGCGGCGACAACGAGCCGGATCGAGACTTCCCGCGCTACACGCGCCTGGTGCAGGCCGGCAAGCTCAATTTGGCGCCGCTTCTCGACAAGAGCTATCGCCTGGAGGACGTGAATCAGGCGCTCGACGACATGGAACAGGGCCGCGTGGCCCGGCCGCTCATCGACCTGTCGGCGTGAGGATCGACCATGCGCGTCGGCGTCGATTTCGACCATACCCTCGCCTGCTACGACGACCTGTTCCCGCGGGTCGCGCGCGAACGCGGCCTCGTGACCGCTGGCGTGCCCACGTCCAAGAATGGTATCCGCGATCACTTGCACGCCACCGGGCGCGAAGATGCGTGGGCCGAGTTGCAGGGACATATCTACGGCGCGCGGATGGACGAAGTGGAACCATACCCCGGAGCGCGCGAATGCCTCGCCGCCTGGGTCCGCGCCGGCGTGTGCGTCTTCATCGTCAGCTTCAAGACGCGCGTGCCCTTCCGCGGCGCGGCCCATGATTTACAAGCGTCGGCAAGAAGCTGGCTCGAACGCCAGGGCTTCTTCGACCCGGAACGAATCGGTATATCTCCCGAGCGCGTCTGCTTCGAGCCGACGCGCGAAACGAAACTTCGCCGCATTGCCGCCCTCGATTGCACGCATTTCATCGACGATTTGCCCGAGATTTTGGGCCACCCCGACTTTCCCGGAGGCGTCGAGCGTACCCTGTTCGACCCGCATGGGGTCCATCTCGATGACACGCGCTTTCGCCGAGTCAAATCCTGGGACGAGATCGCGGCATTGCTGCCCGTTGGAGGCGGCCATGATTGACGCCGCGTTGTCAGCCGCAATTGCCGCCCTGGCGCGACGGGGAGGAATGGGCGAAGTCCTCGACCGGCTGCCTCTCCCCGGCGGCGGCAACAACCGCGTCTATCGCCTGGAGACGACCAACGGCCCCGCTTTGCTCAAAGCCTACTTCCGCCACGAAAGCGATCCGCGCGACCGGCTCGGCACGGAATACGGCTTCGTCTCCTTCGCCTGGAAACAAGGCATTCGCGGAGTGCCACAACCGTTGGCGTTCAACCGCGGCCATGCCCTCGGCCTGTACGAATTCATCGACGGCCAGCGGCCCGAAAATGCCGACCAAGCGGTACTCCTCCAGCTGCTCGACTTCTTCGTCGCCGTCAATGGCTTCAAGAACACGGACGACGCAGCCTCTCTGCCTATCGCGTCCGAGGCCTGCTTTTGCCTGGCCGACCACCTGGAAGCGGTCGAGAAGCGCGTGCGCCGCGTGCCGAGCATGGCCGACGCCTCGCCCCTCGATCGCGCCGTGCGCCAGTTCGTGGAAAGCACCGTCCTGCCCGGTTGGCACGCCGTCCGCGCCTGGGTCGAGCGGGAAGCGCATCGATCGGCATCAAATATGGCGCTGGAAATCACTCGTGCCGAGCGCTGCCTGTCGCCGTCCGATTTCGGGCTGCACAACGCTTTGCGCTTGCCCGATGGGACGCTGCGTTTCGTCGATTTCGAGTACGCCGGCTGGGATGATCCGGCCAAGATGGTGTGCGATGTATTCCACCATCCGGCCGTGCCGATGCCGCGCGAACACGTAAGCACGTTTATCGATGCCGTGGGCGCCGGCGTCGAACGGCCGGACGCGGCGCGGCGGCGCATCGAGCTTTTATGGCCCGTGTACGGCATCAAGTGGGTCTTCATCCTGTTGAATGAATTCTTGCCCGTCGGCGGCCAACGCCGCGGCTTCGCCCAGCCGAGCCTGGCCTTGCAAGAGCGCAAGGAAGCGCAGTACGACAAGGCGCGGCGGGCCTTCGCCGGCCTCACTATCCACGGAGGAGCAGCGTGCCACTCGTCGATTTCATGACCGCGGCGCACACGCGGACGAAGCGCGATTACATCGGCCGCGTCACCGAATATCCCAAGGCCGAGGCCGCCAAGAAGGCCAAGGAATGGGGCTATGACTACTGGGACGGCGCCCGCCACACCGGCTACGGCGGCTATCGCTACGACGGCCGTTGGCGCGCCGTCGCCGACCGCATGGCCGCCCACTATCAGCTGACCGCCGGACAGCGCGTCCTCGACGTCGGCTGCGGCAAGGGCTTCTTGCTCTACGAACTGACGCAAGCCGTCCCCGGTCTGGAAGTGGCCGGCTTCGATATTTCGCGCTACGCCCTGGAGAACGCCAAGGAAGAGGTTCGGCCCTTCCTAACGCTCGGCCACGCCCGCGAATTGCCCTACGACGACAAGAGTTTCGACCTCGTCATCTCGATCACGACGTTGCACAATTTGCCATGCTTCGACCTCGATAAGGCCGTGCGTGAGATCGAGCGCGTCGGCCGGCGCCGCAAATATATCTGCGTCGAGTCGTACCGCACCGAAGAAGAGAAGGTCAACCTTCTCTATTGGCAGCTGACATGCGCCAGTTTCTACACGCCCGAGGAATGGGTGTGGTG
>JBBSES010000569.1:0-3363 GCA_038239465.1 Gemmatales bacterium | reverse complement strand
TGAACAACGATCAGCAATACGCCCGCGTCGCTATACGGGTGGCCGAGCGCGTCAACGAGACGTTTCAGGGAGCCTCCCACGGACCCGCCGGCACGCTCGCGGAGGCCAAGTCCAAAACCGTCGTCTATCTGCGCGTGCCGCCGCAGTACAAGTACAACCTGCCGCGCTATCTGCGCGTCGTTCGCCTGGTGCCGCTGCAAGAGAACCCACCCGTCGGCGGCAAATACCGCAAGCGCCTGGAAGACGAGTTGCTCGATCCGGCCCATACCATCACGGCCGCTTTGCGCCTGGAAGCATTGGGCAGCGATAGCGCCGTCGTGTTGAAGACCGGCCTGAAGAGCGAACATCCGCTCGTCCGTTTCGCCTCGGCCGAGGCGCTGACTTACCTTGGCAGCGCGGCCGGCGGCGAGGAATTGGCCACGCTCGTCAAGGATCAGCCGCTGTTGCGTTCCTTCTGCTTGACGGCCCTGGCGTCCCTCGACGAAACTATTTGCCACTTCAAGCTGCAGGAGTTGCTGTCGGAGCCGTCGGCCGAGGCCCGCTATGGCGCCTTCCGCGCGCTGCGAGCGTTGCGCGAGAACGACGAGACCGTCCGCGGCGACCTGCTCAACGAATCGTTCTGGCTGCATGAGGTGGCGCCCAAGTCGCCGTCGCTGGTGCATATTTCCACGACCAAGCGGGCCGAGATCGTGCTGTTCGGCGACGACGTTTATCTTGAGCCGCCGTTCAACATCCTGGCCGGGGCCGACTTCACGGTCGTGGCCAGCCGCGACGACGACAAATGCACGATCCGCAGTTTCTCCGCCCAGAGCGGCGCCAAGCGGCGGCAATGCAGCTTGAAGTTAGCCGACGTGATCCGCACGCTGGCCGAAGTGGGGGGCAGCTATCCCGAGGCCGTCGATATGCTGCGGAAGGCCGACAAGTGCCACTGCCTGAGCGCCCGCGTGCTGATCGACGCTTTGCCGCAGGCGACCACGGTCTATCAGCTGGCCAAGGCGGGACAAGGGAGCGAGGACGACGACGAGCGACTGCGCTCGACGAAAGAAGTGATCGACGCCCGCGCCGACTTCGGGGCAACGCCAAATTTGTTCGATGGCATCCGGCCGCAGCCGGCGATGTCGCGGATCAAGGACGAGTGAGTGGCGAGCGGGGGGCGTAAGCCCTCCGTGGTTCTCCAGAAGAAATCCACGGGGGGCTTACGCCCCTCGCTCGCCATGATCAGCGTCCCATCACCAGAAGAATGCCCTCCGCCAGCGCGAGGACGGCCATCACCACCTGCACTCCCTGAAACGGCAGCGTTATTAAGCCACTGATCCCGATCAAAAGCAGGTACACAGTCAGCACGAGCAGGCCGAGATTCTAGGGCATTCGCATCCGCTTGTCTCCTTGGCGAGCTAACGCGGCGCGATGCGATCCTTGCCGACCCAGGGCCTTAGCACGTCGGGGATGCGCACGCCGCCGTCTGCTTGCTGATAGTTTTCCAAAATGGCGAGCAGCGCTCGCGTCGCGGCCACCGCCGTGCCGTTAAGCGTGTAAACGTACTTCGTCCCTTTTTGCCCCGGCACTTTGTAGCGAATGTTCAATCGCCGCGCTTGATAGTCAGTGCAGTTCGACGTACTCGTCACTTCGCCATATTCCCCGCCGTTCCCACGGCCGGGCATCCATGCTTCCAGGTCATACTTGCGATAGGCCGGGCCGCCCAGGTCGCCGGTGCAGGTATCGATGACGTGATACGGCAGCCCGAGCGCCTGGAAGATTTCTTCCTCGATGCGCAGGATTTCGAGGTGGATCGCCTCGGCCTGGTCGGGAGCGCAGAACGCGAACATTTCTACTTTCGTGAACTGATGCACGCGATAGAGGCCGCGCGTGTCCTTGCCCGGAGCGCCCGCCTCGGTGCGGAAGCAGTGCGACAGGCCGACGTATTTCAGCGGCAGCCGCAACTCGTCGAGGATTTGATCGCGGTGCATACCGCCGAGCGTGATTTCCGCGGTGGCGATCAAGCACAGGTCGGTATCGGCCAGGGCGTAGACTTGCCGCTTTTCCGGGTCGGGATCGCGCGGGATGAAGCCGATGCCTTCCAAGACTTCGACGCGGGCCACGTCGGGGGTGATGACGGGCGTGTAACCCTCGGCTACCAACTTGTCGATGGCGAATTGCACCAGGGCCAGTTCCAGCAACACCGCCTCGTTTTTGAGGTAATAAAACTTTTGCCCCGCCACGTCGGCGCCGGCCTCGAAGTCGGCCAGCTGCAGTTTGTCGCACAGGGCCACGTGATCGAGCGGCTTGAAGTCGAACTTCGTCGGCTCGCCGAAGGAGCGAATGACCTTGTTCCCCGCCGGATCGGCGCTGACCGGCGCGTCGGGGTGCGTCATGTTGGGGATCGTCAAGAGCACCGCTTTCAGGTCGGCTTCGACCTGCTTCAGCTGCTTTTCCAGGACGGCCGTGCCTTCGCGCAGCCGTTTCCCTTCGGCGATGAACTCCTGCTTTTTGGCGGCGTCCTTTTCCTTGGGAATGAGCTTGGACACCTCGTTGCCGCGCTGCTGCTGCACCTGCGTTTCCTGCACCAGGCGCTTGCGTTCGTCGTCGAGAGCAACGACGCGATCGACGTCGGCCTTGACGGTGCGATGGGCGCAGTTAGCTTTGACGGCGTCGAGGTTTTCGCGGATGAAATATGCGTCCAGCATGGCGGAAGGCCCCGGCGAAGCGATGAGAATTTCGTTGCTATCTCTTGTAGGGGCCGAGAGTGGTCCGGCAATGCGACAATCCGCGCGACTACTTGGCGGCCAGGCGCAAGTACTCGTGAAACCCCTTCTCGAACGCCGGCAGTTCTTGACCGACCAGGCGCGCGAAGGCTGCCGCCGGTTCTCCCTCGCGGCTCAGCGTTTCAACGTACTCGTCCAGCGCTTTCGAGCCGAGCAGCTGGCGGTCGAACGCCAGGTAGTGAGCCAGCGCCCAGGCGGTCAGGTAATGCCGGGCGGCGACGCGCCGATCGACCGCGTGCTCCATGAGGAATTGCTTCGATTCGGAACGCAGCAGGTCGATCAGCGGCACCAGACGCTCTTCCGGCTTGTCGGCCAGGAGGGCGCGGCGGGCACGTTCCAGGCGCACCGGGTCGGCGCGCTCGACGTGCAATACGCCGTTCTCGACGGTCACGCCCTCGAATACCTGCGCCAGTCCCTCGTTCAGCCAGCGCGGCACCTGGCACTCGGCCGGAGGATAGACGTAGCTGGCCAGGTAAGCGTGAAATGCTTCGTGATACAACGTTTGAAAGAGATGGCGCGTGGCCGCGCTGAACTGCGCCTCGTTGTCCGTACTGACGCGCAGAATTTCCTGGCGTGCCGCGGCGATCTCGCGCGCCACGCG
>JBBSES010000568.1:0-3368 GCA_038239465.1 Gemmatales bacterium | reverse complement strand
GCCGGCCTGGAACGGCGGCTCGGCCAGTGATATTGGATCGCGCTTGTTCGGTTCGCTCCTCGTCTGGGGCGGTGTCGGCGTCGTCTGCGTCTGCCTGGCGACCTGGCGCTTGCGGGCGGCGTACATCCGTCAGCTGGAAGGAAGCGGACGCAAGGCGCAGGGCACCCTTCACGGCGCGCGTCCGGCGCTCGCCGACGGCGACGACCCGGTGCGCTGGCGCGAGCAGCACGTCGCCGGCGCCGCGCCAGTGCCCTGGCTGCGCGACGTATCGGCCACCGCCGGGATCGTGGCCGTCGCGCTGTTCACGGTCGTGTCGTCCAGCACGCTTCTGTTTTGGAGCGTCTCGCCGGGCACACCGTTGCCGTGGCATGATGTCGCCGCCTTCGTCCGCGCCATCGATCCGCGGGTGGCCGGCTCCCTGTTCCTCGTGCAGAGCATCGGCGTCATGCTGCTGGCCAGTTTGGTCGTCGCCATCCGCTGTTCCGGCGCCATCAGCGGCGAACGCGAACAACAGACCTGGGAAGCCCTGTTGCTGACGCCGCTGCACACGCGCGACCTCATCCGCGGCAAACTGGCCGGCGTCTGGGCGGCGGTCCTGCCCTACGTCGCCGCCTACGGAATACCGGCCTTGGGACTCTCCTTCCTGGGCGGCTTCATCGCCTTTCTCTGGACTGGCCTCTGGTTGGCCGTCACGCTGCTCGCCATGTACTACGTCGGCGCCGCCGGCCTCTGGTGCTCCACCGTCGCGCGCGGTTCGTGGCGAAGTCTCCTCGGCACGATGGGCCTCGGCTACGTCGGCGGCTTTCTCATCTTCATGGTCGGCTCGCCCTTCTCGCTCATCATCGGCGGCGTGTTGTTCCTCTTCCTGCAAGCCGGCGAAGGGTTCTACGGCACCAGTTACCTGCGCAACAACGTCGGCATGGACGAATTCGTGTTCATCTTCCTCATTGGCTCCTGCCTGATGCTGGCGCTCTTGTTCTACGTGGCGGCGGGGATTTTCTTAACGAAGGCGGAGAATTGGGTGGCGCAGAAGGAGCGGATTCGGCATTGGAGAAATGAGCCGCGATATCGGGATAATGCGTATCAGCAACCGTATCGGCCGGGGGCGGTGAGGTATTAGGGAGAGGGATTATTGCCAACTGCGCAGACGATGCGGTCTTTTGAATTTACCCCCAAGGGGTTGTATCACATAGCCCAGGGTTGCCGCGCAGCGGCTACCCTGGGTGACGACGACGCCCATTCCCCATCTACGCTGAAAGCGTTGCATAACGGCCTGGGCAGCCAAAACATTGGCCGCGCGAGCGATTCAACCCTTTCAGGGTAGGCATGGGTAGGTGTCGGCTTGACCCAGGGTATCCGCTGCGCGGCTACCCTGGGCTATGTGATCCAACCCCTTCGGGGTAAATTTCCCGTGTTTCATTGGTCGGGCGGATAGCATCAGTATTGCCCGAGGAATTGAGAAAGGCCATTTCATGAACGATCCAATCGTGGACGAAGTCCGACGCATTCGCGGCGAACATGCCGCGCGTTTCAACCACGATCTCTGGGCGATTTTCCGGGACATTCAGGAACAACAGAAACGCAGCGGCCTAACCTTCGTTTCCTTCGCCGACGCATCAGGCGCGGTGGAGCCGGATTCCCGGCTCACCGACGCTCAACGCGATGAGCTTCGGCGCCGCGTCGCTGAGGACGACGCGCGCCCCGATGACGTGATTCCTTGGGAGCAAGTTAAAGCGGAAGCGCGGATGCGGGCGGGTCAATGAGGTTGGCGGTCCGTTCCGCCGCCACGATTGATCGCAGCCGCGTAAGTTTGGGGAACTTATGGCCAGACGACTGACCGCCATCATCCAACGCGAAGGAGACGGCTTCGTCGCCCTGGGCACTGATCTGCACGTCGCCAGTCAGGGCGATACCATTGAGGCGGCGCGGGACAACTTCCGCGAGGCATTGGAGTTGTTCTTCAAGTGCGCCTCTCCTCTGGAGATTCAAGAGCGCCTCGACGGCGCTGGAAGCGCGGGGCGCGAAACGTAAACAAAACACTTCTAGACGCCGACGATCTTCTGATACGCCTCGCCCTCGTTAAGCGTCGGCCGTTCCGGGCGGCCCTTGTAGCGGTAGACCAGCTTCATATGATCGACGCCCATCAGGTAGAGCATGGTCGCGTGCAGGTCGTGGACGTGCAAGCGGTCCTGCACGGCATGGAGGCCGACGTCGTCGGTGGCCCCGATGACTTGCCCGCCCTTGACGCCGCCGCCGGCCATGAACATGGTGAAGCCGTGCGGGTTGTGGTCGCGGCCGTTGCCCTTCTCCGACATCGGCGTGCGGCCAAACTCGCCGCCCCAGACGACGAGCGTGTCGTCGAGCAGGCCGCGGCGTTTCAGGTCCTTCAAGAGGCCGGCAATGGGCTTGTCGGAAGAGCGGCAATTGTCGCCGTGGTTCTTCTCGATGTTGGCGTGCGCGTCCCACTTGCTGCCGCTGCCGTGATAGAGCTGCACGAAGCGGACGCCGCGCTCCACCAGGCGGCGGGCCAGAAGACAATTGCGGCCAAACGCCGCCGTCTCTTTTTGGTCCATGCCGTAGAGCCGGCGCGTCTCTTCGGTTTCGTGCGTCAAATCGACCGCTTCCGGTGCCTCGGCTTGCATCCGAAAGGCCAACTCATAGCTGGCGACGCGGGCATCCAGTTCGCTTTGTTGCGGCCGCGACAGGGCGTGTTCGCGGTTGAGTTGCTTGAGGAGGTCGAGCTTGCCGCGCTGCCGGTCGTCGCCCACGTCCGCGGGCGAGTGCAGGTTGGGGATCGTCTCCTTGCCCTCTTGCAGGCGGATGCCCTGATGCACCGCGGGCATGAAGCCGGCGCCCCAGTTGCGCGGGCCGTTAACCACTTGCGTCGGCGTGTCTTGCAGGACGACGTAGGCGGGCAGGTTCTGGTTCTCGGTGCCCAGGCCGTAGCTGACCCAACTGCCCAGCGAGGGCCGACCGGCGAGGATCGACCCGGTATTCATCTGGCAGACGCCGGCCGAGTGGTTAATGCCGTCGGCCACGCAGGAACGAATGACGGCCAGGTCGTCGGCGCACTCGGCGATGTGCGGCAGCCAGTCGGATACCCACAGGCCGCTTTGTCCGTGCTGCTTCCACTTGCGCTTCGAGGCCAACAGCGGCGCGTCGGACTCGCCCATCGAGGTGATGACGTTGCCGAAGCTCTCGGGCAACGGCTTCCCTGCCAAACGCTCGAGCGCCGGCTTAGGATCGAAGAGGTCGATATGGCTCGGGCCGCCTTCCATGAACAGGAAGATGACGCTCTTGGCGCGAGCGGGATGGTGCGGCGCCTTCGCTCCATCGACCGGGGTTTTCTCGGCGGCGAACAGGGGATT
>JBBSES010000567.1:0-3371 GCA_038239465.1 Gemmatales bacterium | reverse complement strand
CGGCCGATACCCCGGCTTCGGCACCGTATGCACGAATTCGCCGCGGAAGTCGTCGTTGGCTCGTTCGCGCCGCGCTTCCAACGCCTGCGGCGGCGGCTCGCTGGGGATCAGGCAATCGCAGCCGTTGCCGATCAGGTCTTGCCTTCCCGCTTCCGTTAAAGCCTTGCGCACCTCGAAGTAGTTTTCCGGCTTGAAGAATTGCATCAGTGCCCGTTGCATGCGCCGGTCGCGCAGGTTGCGGGCGACGTGGACCTCTTCCTTCGTGAACGGGTCGATGCCGGTGTAGTACATGCAGGTGGCGATGTCGAACGGCGCCGGGATGAAGTCCTGCACTTGATCGGGACGGTAGCCGTTGCGCTTGAGGAATACCGCCAAGTGGATCATCGCGTGCAGGTCCGATCCCGGATGGCTGGCGATGAAATAGGGGACCAGATATTGCTTCGGCTTGTCGGCGGCTTGCGACGCTTTCTTGAACTCTTTGGCGAAGCGGCCGAAGTCGTCGATGGTTGGCTTCTTCATCGTCGCCAGTACCTTGGGGTCGGTATGTTCGGGCGCGACCTTGAGGCGGCCGCCGACGTGGTGCGCCGCCAACTCGCGCAGGTATTCGGGCGACAGCTGGGCCAGGTCCATGCGCACGCCGCTGGAAACCAGGACTTTGCGGATGCCTGGTTCCGTCCGCGCCTTGCGGAGCAGCTGCACGAGCGGCCCGTGATCGGTGCCCAGGAGCTTGCAAATGCTGGGGTGGACGCACGACAGGCGCTTGCACTTGGCTTCGACGTCGGGGCGGGTGCATTGCATCTGGTACATGTTCGCCGTGGGGCCGCCGACGTCGCTGACGATGCCGGCGAACTCGGGGTCGGCCGCCATCTTGCGGACCTCGCCGAGAACGGAATCCGGCGAGCGCGATTGCATGATGCGCCCCTGATGCGCCGTGATGGAGCAAAAGGTACAGCCGCCGAAGCAGCCGCGCATGATCGTGACGGAATCCTTGATCATCTCGTAGGCCGGCACCGGCTCGCGGTACGACGGATGCGGCCGGCGCGTGTAGGGCAGGTCGTAAATGGCGTCCATTTCGCGCTCGCCCAGCGGCAAGACAGGCGGGTTGACGACGACGGCCTGGCGCTCGTGGAATTGAACCAGCGTCTTGGCGTTGTGCGGATTCGTGTTGATGTGGATGACGCGCGTCGCCTCGACGAAGGCCAGTCTATCCGCCTTGACCTCCTCGAAGCTGGGCAAAACGTGGCGCTCGGCGCCGGCGTCGGCCGCTAGCAAATCGGTCGATTCCCTCGCTCCCAGGACGTAAGCCACGCCGCGCATGTCGCGCAGGTCGCGGATCGTTTCGCCCGCGGCCAGGCGCCGGGCCGCATCGACGATGACTTTCTCGCCCATGCCGTAGACGAGCAAGTCGGCCTTGGCGTCGAGCAGGATCGAACGGCGGACGGTGTCGCTCCAGTAGTCGTAATGCGCGAGACGGCGCAGCGACGCCTCGACGCCGCCGGCGATGATCGGCACGCCCGCGACGGCTTCGCGGGCGCGATGGCAATAGGCGAGCGTGGCGCGGTCTGGACGCAGACCAATACGGCCGCCGGGCGAGTAGGCGTCGTCGTTGCGGAGTTTCTTGTTGGCCGTGTAGTGGTTGATGAGCGAGTCCATGTTGCCGGCGCTGATGCCGAAGAACAGGCGCGGCCGGCCGAACTGGCGCCACGGTTCGCACGAATGCCAGTCCGGCTGGCTCAGGATGGCGACGCGGAAGCCGGCCGCTTCGAGGACGCGGCCGAGAATGGCCATGGCGAAGCTCGGATGATCAACGTAGGCGTCGCCAGTGACGAAGACCACGTCCACGGCGTCCCAGCCGCGTGCCTCCATGTCGCCGCGCGTCATCGGCAGTAGGGGGGCGGCGTACTTCTCCGCCCACAGGGGCAGCGACAGGCGGCGGTCGCCGGGTGCGGTCATGGCTCGACTCCAAGGAAAATCCCACGGACAGCGATCCGTGGGGAATGGAAACATTATACCCCGGCCGAGATTGCGGAAGCATGGCCCGACGGGGAAAATGGGGCGAAAGGGATAAACGCCCTTGCCCGCGCCCTACCCGTGCGTGGTATGATGCCGCCGACCACCGGGGGGGACGCCCGCCCCGGTCCACCGTGCCACCCATGCGAGGATGCCGCCGATGGCGAAGAAGACTACATGCCCCGTCAGCCGTTCCGAGTTCCGGGCCAACGCCAAGCCCATCGTCATCAAGGTCGGCGAGGTGCCGTTGCAGGCCGAGGTCAAGGAATTTTCCACCGGCTCGCTCGGCTGGTATCTCAACGGCAAGACGACCATCGACGTGGGCGGCACGCTCGTGTCGGTGCAGATCGGCCTGAACCTTACCATCGTCGGCAGCAAGGAACTGCCCAAGGAGGCCCACGATGGGTCGCCGATCGCTCCCGGCACGGCGCTGGCGTAGCGTGTGCGCGAAACGGCAAGCCGTGGCGCTATGTCGGAGGATTCTCGACGTATTTCCCCATGCCGCGCGCCACTGTCCAATCGGGCGCCCAGCGCAGGGCGCGCATGAGCAGCTTCATCGGCAGCGGGAAATCGAAGACCTTCTTGCGTTGCCGCAGGGCATTTAAGATGCGCCGCGCCGCTTCCGCCGCGCTCATGACGAACGGCATCTCGAAATCGTTGACCGCCGTCATGGGCGTGTGGACGAAACCGGGGCAGATGGTCGTCACCGCGACCCCCTTGTCGCGCAGCTGGATGCGTAGCCCTTCCATGTAGGCATTGACCGCCGCCTTCGACGCGCAATAGCCCGATTCCGAAGGCAGACCTTTATAGGCGGCCAGGCTGGAGACGGCGGCCAAATGGCCCTGCTTGCGGGTCAGCATTTCCGGCAAGACCGCTTCGATGGCGTAGACGACGCCGAGCAGATTGACGCGGATCATCTCTTCCACGTCGGCGACGTTGATCGGATCGAGAAACGTCGGCCGGCCGACCCCCGCGTTGGCGACCAGCACATCGACCGGCCCCAATGCCTCGCGCACCTGTTTGATCGCCGCCAAGGTCTGCTGCCGATCGCCCACGTCGGCGGCGGCGCAGGCGGCGATGCCCTTGGCCTGGGTAATCTCGGCCGCGAGGGCGTCGAGCTTGTCCTTGCGGCGGGCGACGAGGCCGACCTTGCAGCCGTCGGCGGCCAGCACCTTGGCCAACTCCCAGCCGATGCCGCTCGACGCTCCGGTGATGACCGCTACTTGACCCGCGAACGATCGGCTCATCGCGCTTCTCCTTGGCCCCTAGGTCTCACCGAGGAGTTATACGAAACGTAGGTAAACCCTATTTGTTTAGCGACGCTTCGCGGAAGCGTTTCGCTCAACGCTTCCGCGAAGCGT
>JBBSES010000566.1:0-3396 GCA_038239465.1 Gemmatales bacterium | reverse complement strand
TCGAGGCCGAGGTCGCCTCCTTGGGTGCACAGAAGCAGGTAGCGGGGGGAGTTCGCTACCGGGAAGGCATCGGCTGGGCCATCGGCCATCGGGCTGGAGCGGTTCCTTCTTGCCTTGGCCAGCTCTTCGGAGTAAGGCTGTGGGCCGCAGGCTCAAGGAAGATTCGAGGAGCGGACGCATCCCGTGCAAGACTTTATCGAACGGTTACGGGCCTTCGACCTGGACTTCAACCCACCGCCGTCGGAAGCAGGCATCGAGGCGCTACAATCGGGCCTGGAGTGTAGGCTGCCGGACGAATCGCTCGCCCTTTACCGGGATCACGACGGCCATCGCCGCTGCGGTCAACTGGAATGGCGCTTATTGCCCGCCGCCGAGGCGCTCGATCTTTACAGGGGCGTGTTCCAGAATCGGGGCCGCTACGGGCTGCGTTTCCTCTGGTACGACGGGCAATCGAACTATGCCGGCGTGTACGCTGACGGGCCACTGCAAGGTCGGGTCTGCATCGAGCAGCATGATAACCTACCTTCACCCGGCGACTGCTCTTGCCAAGAATAGCCGGATCGATTATAAATTGCCCTCGCTATCCAGCGAGCGACGCCGCTCTTCCCCTTTCCTTCCCGCGCGTATCGATCGATGTCCCTCTGGCATCGCCATCATCACTCCACGTGCAACCCAAACTCTTCGCCGTCTCGCGCGACACGCATGCTACCTAGCCGGCTTGTCTAAGCCGTTGCGGAAAGGATTCTTCCATGCTAGTCATTTCCCGCCGCGCTAACGAAAACCTGGTATTCCCTGGTTTCAATGCCGTCATCCGCGTGCTCGAATTGAATCGAGCCACCGTGCGTTTGGGGATCGAGGCGCCGCGCGACGTTACCGTGCTGCGCGGTGAGCTAGCCGCGCGCGACGTGGATGGGGGCAAGGCCGCGGCCCCGGCGCCTGACCCGACGCTCGATCGCAAGCTCGCGGCGCTGAACGTCCTGCTTGGCGTCGCGCGACTGCAACTCGACGCGGGCATTGGCCAGGCGGCCGAGGACACGCTCGACCAGGCGCGGCGCGACCTGGAAGCATTGCGTCCGCCGCGCGACGCCGCGCCGCCCATGCCTGTTCTCGAACCGGGCAAGCGCCGCCGCACGGCCTTGCTGGTCGAGGACAACGCCAACGAGCGCGAACTGCTGGCCCGTTTGCTGCGCCTCGCCGGCATCGACGTGGACACCGCCGGCGATGGCGCCGACGCCCTGGATTATCTGCGTCGGCGCGAGGCGCCCGACGTCGTCCTTCTGGATATGGGTTTGCCCCGTTGCGACGGCCCCACGGCCGTGCGCGAAATTCGCCGCGACCCGCGCACCGCGGGCCTGAAGGTCTTCGCCGTCAGCGGCCACCTGCCCAGCGAGTATCATTGGGAAGGTCCGAGTCAACGCATCGACGCCTGGTTCTCCAAGCCGATCGACCCGGAGGCGTTGCTCGAACGCCTCGGCACCGAACTGCCGGCGACCGCGGCGAGCGGCCGATAGCCGTCGGCGGCCGCGGCAACGGCGCCGCGGTCCGCGCTGGCAACAACGGGAGACAACGACCGTGACGATGGAAGCCCTGAGTTGGTACGCATCGATCTTCTTCTGGCTGTTCTTCACGGGGATCGGCCTGCCGCCGATTCCAGAAGAAGCCGGCATCCTGTACGCCGCCGGCCTGGCCGCGTTGCACCCCGACGTCGTCGCCTGGCCGGTCGCCTGGCTCATGACGGGTCTGGGCATCGTCGCGGCCGATACCGTCCTGTACGGCATCGGTCGGCGCTGGGGCGTCCAGTTGTTCGAGTACCGCTGGGTGCAACGCCTGATGAACGCGGAACGCCGACAAAAGATCGAGCGGCGCTTTCAGGAACACGGCATGAAACTGCTATTGCTGGCCCGCTTTCTGCCGCCTTTGCGAACGGGCGTTTTTCTCGTCGCCGGGGCAACCCGCTATTCGTTCGTCAAATTCTTGCTGGCCGACGCCATCTACGCGGTGGTCGGCGTGGGGATCTTCTTCCTGGGCGGAACGTGGTTGCTGGACTGGATTCGGACGTCCGGCAAGACCGCCATCTATCTCGCCGTGCTCCCGCTCGCGGGCTACGCCGCCTACCGCTACTACACTTATTTGCGCAAGCGCGAAAGCGGTCTGGCCGAGGCGCCGGTTTCGGTGATGGAGATGCCCGCCGCGCTGGTAAACCCCGCCGAACCTCCCCCTTTGCCGATGCCGCGTGAATCCGAGGCCGCCGGTAGTCATGGCTCCTCGCTATCCAGCGAGGACGGCGGAACCCGCCACTGAGCCAGGAAGCACGCCACGATTCAGGCGCCCTGCCTCCGCGAGGTCAACGGCAGTGAAGCGTTGAAAAATGGCCATCTCCCTATTGCTGCTTGACTACCTCAGTGCTCGGCGCTCTATTAGCAACTGCGCGGACAAACTAACCTATTGTTGCTCTTTCCTCCTCCACCCCAACGGGGTGGAAGTGACATAGCCCCGGGTTGCCGCGCAGCGGCTACCCTGGGTAATAAGACTCCCCAGCGACCAACGCTGAAAGCGTTGCATAACTATGCAACCCCTTCGGGGTAGCTAGGTGGGTGTCGGCGTGACCCAGGGTAGCCGCCGCGCGGCAACCCTGGGCTATGTGATCCAACCCCTTCGGGGTAAATACGGAATGCTACGTTGTCCGCGCAGTTGGCAATAATCGACCCATTCTTGCCGAGCAATCGCCATAGTTGGAATCATGTCCAGGCCCTTCTTCGCGCTGGCTATTCTTCCTTCGCCCGACGAGTGTCCCGAGCGAAACCGGGAACTGGACGAGGGTGGCCAGCCCGGTCAATTAAATCTGCTTTCGGCTCCTTCCTGACAGGGTAAGCTGCCCGTGATGCACGCGAATGACCTCGATTTGACTTCCGAGCAAGTGTCCGAGCTTGCCTCGCCGGACGCTCTCGCCGCCTTCTTCGCCACACTCGGCTACGACACCTCCGACCGCGCGCTCCTGTCGCCGGAGGCCGTGGGGCTGGCGGGCGAAGCGGCGGCCGCCATCAAACGCGTCGAGCTATTGTCCGAAGACCCGGAGCAATTTCTTCGCGTCGTTTTCGCCCAGCCGAAAGCGCTGACCGCCAAGGCGCGCAACGATCTCGTCCGCGTCCTGGGCAGGAGCAATCGGGACCACCTGCTGGTCCTGGCCGCCGATTTCGACACCCTGGAGTTCGTTTTCCTCGACAAGCGAAAAGGCGTGCGAAAGGGGCCGGCGTCCGGCGAGCGCATCCATGTCGTACCCAAGACGATTACCTCTGCCGCCGCGCTCCGACATGGCTCGACCTGCGCATCCTGCGGCGCTTCACCTGGACCGGCCACGACGGCCTGGAACAGGCGAAGGCAGGTATTGCGTTCCTC